>NZ_DJTF01000162.1:0-3952 GCF_002438125.1 Pseudomonas sp. UBA6315 | reverse complement strand
CAGGTAGGGGTTTTGTCTTTCTACTTCGAAAACTCGGGCCTTCGTCGCCTCCCACATTTCGAGCGGGGCCACTAGAATAGTCCGACGTACCTATTCAGAATCCGCAGATGCCCGAAACCGAAGCCCTAGAGCAGTTGCCGCTGGATGAGCTGGTCGCCTGTCACGAGTGCGACCTGCTGATGCGCAAGCCGGTGCTGCAGCATGACGAAAAAGCCCAATGCCCGCGCTGTGGCTACGAGCTGTATGCCCACAGGCACAATGTGGTCAACCGCAGCCTTGCCCTGGTGCTGACCGCGCTGTTGCTATTTGTGCCCGCCAACTTTCTGCCGATCATGCAGTTGCATCTGCTTGGCCAGACTTCGGACGATACGGTCTGGACCGGTGTAGTGGGCTTGTACAACTCCGAGATGCGCGGCGTTGCCATCGTGGTCTTCCTGTGCAGCATGGCCATACCCTTGCTCAAGCTGCTGTGCCAGCTGGCGGTGCTGTTGAGCATCCGACTGGACATCGGCCGCAGCTATGGCCTGCTCTGCTACCGCATCTATCACCATCTACGTGACTGGGGCATGCTCGAGGTCTACTTCATGGGCGTGCTGGTTGCCATCGTCAAACTCGTGGACCTGGCCGAGCTGAGCATAGGCCTGGGTCTGTTCTGTTTCATCAGCCTGCTGCTGATCCAGGTCTGGCTCGAAGTGGTGATGTCGCCACACCAGATCTGGAGTGCATTGTCGGGGGAGGATCTGCATGCGGGCGATTGATGCAGGCATTGTGGTTTGCAACGAATGCCATGAACTGAACCGCCAGGACAGCGAGCAAGGCACGCAGACCTGCACGCGCTGCGGCGCCATCGTGCACGCACGCCGGCCCAACAGCATCGTGCGGACCTGGGCGCTGCTGATCGCGGCATCGATTCTGTACATTCCCGCCAACGTGCTGCCGATCATGACCGTCAGCGCGCTGGGGCAGGGCAGCCCGGACACCATCATGTCCGGCGTCATCGCCCTGCTCAAGCACGGCATGCTGCCGATTGCCGCGGTGGTGTTCATCGCCAGCATCCTGGTGCCGACCTTCAAGCTGATCGGCATCGGCCTGCTGCTGTACTCCGTGCAGCGCCGCCAACCCTTGTCGGCGCGGCAACGAATCCTGATGTACCGCTTCATCGAGTTCATAGGGCGCTGGTCCATGCTGGACATCTTCGTCATTGCCATTCTGGTGGCAGTGGTGAATTTCGGCCGCATCGCCAGTGTCGAAGCCAACCTGGGCGCTGTCGCCTTCGCAACTGTGGTGATTCTCACGATGCTTGCCGCTTTAACTTTCGATCCCCGACTGATTTGGGATAACACGGAGTCGGATGACGACCATGAGTGACTTGCCAACCGCCAAAACCCGCCCCGCCTCCAATTGGTCGGCAATCTGGATTCTGCCGCTGATCGCGCTGATGATCGGCGGTTGGCTGGCCTGGCAGGCGTACCGCGATGCCGGCGTGGAAATCGAGGTGCGTTTCGAAAGCGGTGAGGGGATCGTCGCCAACAAGACCGAAGTCATCTACAAGGGCATGCCGGTCGGCAAGGTGAAGAGCCTGGTGCTCGACGCCAAGGGCGAGAAGCAGGGCGTCATCGCCACCATCGAGATGAATAAGGCCGCAGAGCCTCACCTGAACAAGGGCACGCGCTTCTGGCTGGTAAAGCCCAGTGTCAGCCTGGCGGGTATCTCCGGCCTTGAGACGCTGGTATCCGGCAACTACATTGCCGTCAGCCCAGGTGAAGGCGAGCGGACCAAGCGCTTCACCGCGTTGAAAGTGGCGCCGCCGCTGTCGGACAACGAGCCAGGCCTGCACCTGACGCTCAAGGCTGACCGCCTGGGCTCGCTCAACCGCGACAGCCCGGTGTTCTACAAGCAGATCCAGGTCGGCCGGGTGAAGAGCTACCGCCTCTCCGACGACCAGAGCACGGTCGAGGTCAAGGTATTCATCGAGCCGGCCTACGCCAGCCTGGTGCGCAAGCACACGCGTTTCTGGAATGCCAGCGGCATCAGCATCGACGCCGACCTGTCCGGGGTGAAGGTGCGCAGCGAATCGTTGTCCAGCATCGTCGCCGGCGGTATCGCCTTCGCCACCCCAGAGTACCGCAAGGACAGCCCGCCCACCGACCCGAGCCTGCCGTTCCGCCTTTATGAAGACTTCGACGCTGCCCAGGCGGGCATTCGCGTCAAGGTCAAGCTGAACGACTACGAGGGCCTGCAAGCCGGGCGCACGCCGGTGATGTACAAAGGCATTCAGGTCGGTTCGCTCAAAGCGCTGAAAATGGAAGACAACCTGGCCAGCGCCATGGCCGAGCTGACCCTGGACCCTTTGACCGAAGACTATCTGGTCGACGGCACGCAGTTCTGGGTGGTCAAGCCGTCCATCTCGCTGGCGGGCATCACCGGCCTGGAGGCCCTGGTCAAGGGTAACTACATCGCCATCCGCCCGGGTGAGAAGGGCGCTACGCCGCAGCGCGAGTTCGAGGCCAGGCCCAAGGCGCCGCCACTCGACCTCAAGGCACCCGGCCTGCACATGGTGCTGTTCGCCGACACCCTGGGCTCGCTGGAGGTCGGCAGCCCGGTGATGTATCGCCAGGTGAAGGTCGGCAGCGTGCAGAGCTACCAGTTCGCCCGCAACAGCAATCGCATCCTGATCGGTGTGCACATCGAGAAGGAATACGAAAAGCTGGTCAACGGATCGTCGCGCTTCTGGAATGTCAGTGGCATCACCCTCACGGGCGGCCTGTCGGGCATCAAGATCAAGAGTGAATCGCTGCAGACCCTGATGGCTGGTGGTATCGCCTTCGATACGCCGACCCCGAACGTTGCGCTCAAGCGCCGTATCCCGCGTTTCCGCCTGCTGGAGAGCCAGGAGGCGGTGAACCGCAGCGGCACCCTGGTCACCATCCGCGTCGATCGCGCCGACGGCCTCAAGCCGGGCACGCCAATCCGCTTCCGCGGCCTGGACGTGGGCAGCGTGGAAAGCGTCGACCTGACCCAGGACCTGCAGGCGGTGCTGCTGCGAGCGCGCATCACCGAGGCGGCTGACCGCATCGCCCGAGTGGGCACCCAGTTCTGGGTGGTCAAGCCGGCGCTTGGCCTGGTGCGTACCGAAAACCTCGACACCTTGATTGGTGGCCAATACCTGGAAGTGCAGCCGTCAGCCAAGGACCGGGGGGCGCAGCGCGACTTCATCGCGTTGGCCCAGGCACCGGAGGTGGTCGGCCAGGAGGTAGGCCTGCCGCTGACCTTGAGCGCGCCGCGACGGGGTTCGATCAAGCCTGGCGTGCCGGTGACCTATCGCGAGGTGGCTGTGGGCAAGGTTACCGGCTTCGAGCTGGGTCAGAGTGCCGACCGGGTGCTGATCCATATCCTGATCGAGCCGCGCTATGCCGCGTTGGTGCGCAGTGGTAGCCGATTCTGGAACAGCAGCGGGTTCGGCTTCGACTGGGGCTTGTTCAAGGGCGCTACGGTGCGTACCGAGTCGCTGGAAACGCTGATAGATGGCGGTATTGCCTTTGCCACGCCCGATGGCGAGCAGATGGGCAACCCGGCCCGGCCGCAGCAGACCTTTGCCTTGTTCGACAAGCCTGAGGATCAATGGCTGCAGTGGGCGCCGAAGATTCAGATCGCCAAGTAATGGAGTGGGGCCGCTATGCGGCCCAATCGCCGGCAAGCCGGCTCCCACAGTGTAGGAGCCGGCTTGCCGGCGATGAGGGCGTTGCAGGCAAGCTCATCAAATCGCAGGCAATAAAAAACCGACCCTAGGGTCGGTTTTTCGACAAGAACGTCGCTTAGGCAGCTGCAGCTTCTTTCAGCGCCTTGATGTGGCCATTCAGACGGCCTT
The DNA here is from genome assembly GCF_002438125.1 of Pseudomonas sp. UBA6315. Taxonomy (NCBI): domain Bacteria; kingdom Pseudomonadati; phylum Pseudomonadota; class Gammaproteobacteria; order Pseudomonadales; family Pseudomonadaceae; genus Pseudomonas; species Pseudomonas sp. UBA6315. Next base: position 84 of record NZ_DJTF01000162.1, on the reverse strand, counting down.
TGTGGCGAGCAGCTTTGTTCTTGTGGATGATACCTTTGTCGGCCATACGGTCGATTACTGGTACAGCCAGAACGTAAGCGGCTT
>NZ_DJTF01000147.1:0-5678 GCF_002438125.1 Pseudomonas sp. UBA6315 | reverse complement strand
AACTTTCATGTCAAAACCTCGATTCAGGTGGTCCCGAGGCTGGCGGCGGGCCTTGTGGGAGCGGGCTTGCCCGCGAATGCGGCGGTGAATGCACCATCGTATTCGCGGGCAAGCCCGCTCCCACAGGATCGCGGCTCGCCTCGAGATCCGCTTAATTAGTGGCGGAAGTGGCGCATGCCGGTGAACACCATCGCGATACCGGCTTCGTCGGCAGCGGCGATGACTTCAGCATCACGCATCGAACCACCCGGCTGGATCACGGCGCTGATACCCACTTTAGCCGCATTGTCGATGCCATCACGGAACGGGAAGAACGCATCCGAAGCCATCACCGCGCCCTGCACCTGCAGGCCAGCATGCTCGGCCTTGATGGCAGCGATGCGGGCGGAGTTGACGCGGCTCATCTGGCCGGCGCCGACGCCGATGGTCTGGCGCTGCTTGGCGTAGACGATGGCGTTGGACTTGACGAACTTGGCCACTTTCCAGGCGAACACCAGGTCGTGGATCTCTTGCTCGGTCGGTGCACGCTTGGTGACGATCTTCAAATCTTCGGCAGTGATCATGCCGTTGTCGCGGCTCTGCACCAGCAGGCCACCGTTGACGCGCTTGAAGTCCCAACCGGCAGCACGCTCGGCAGGCCACTCGCCGCACTCGAGCAGGCGCACGTTCTGCTTGGCCGCGACCACGTCGCGGGCAGCCTGGGAGATTTTCGGGGCGATGATCACTTCGACGAACTGGCGCTCGACGATGGCCTTGGCGGTTTCGCCGTCCAGCTCGCGGTTGAAGGCGATGATGCCGCCGAACGCCGACTCGGTGTCGGTGGCGTAGGCCAGGTCGTAGGCCTTGCGGATGCCGCCTTCGTCTTCAGGTACCACGGCCACGCCGCAAGGGTTGGCGTGCTTGACGATGACGCAGGCCGGCTTGACGAAGCTCTTCACGCACTCCAGCGCGGCGTCGGTGTCGGCCACGTTGTTGAACGACAGCTCCTTGCCCTGCAGCTGGATGGCAGTGGAAACGCTGGCCTCGCCTTTTTTCGCTTCAACGTAGAACGCCGCGCTCTGGTGCGGGTTCTCGCCGTAGCGCATTTCCTGGGCCTTGACGAACTGGCTGTTGAAGGTGCGCGGGAATTCGCTGCGCGCTTCGGTGGACAGCGTGTCCTTGGCCTGGTCGATGGTGCCCATGTAGTTGGCGATCATGCCGTCGTAGGCGGCGGTGTGCTCGAACGCCTTGAGCATCAGGTCGAAGCGCTGGGCGTAGGTCAGGCCACCGGCCTTGAGGCCTTCGAGGACGCTGGCGTAGTCGCTGGCGTTGACCACGATGGCCACGTCCTTGTGGTTCTTGGCTGCCGAACGGACCATGGTCGGGCCGCCGATGTCGATGTTCTCGATGGCGGTCGGCAGGTCACAGCCAGGCTTGGCGATGGTGGCTTCGAACGGGTACAGGTTGACGGCGACCAGGTCGATCGGCTTGATGCCGTGCTCGTTCATGATGGCGTCGTCGACGCCGCGACGGCCGAGGATGCCGCCGTGGATCTTCGGGTGCAGGGTCTTGACCCGGCCATCCATCATTTCGGCGAAGCCAGTGTAGTCGGCCACTTCCACCGCGTTCACGCCGTTGTCCTTGAGCAGCTTGTAGGTGCCGCCGGTGGACAGGATCTCGACACCGAGCTGTTGCAGCTCACGAGCGAATTCGAGGATACCGGTCTTGTCGGAGACGCTGATCAGGGCGCGGCGGACTGGCAGGCGGGTAGTCTGGTCGGTCATTTCGGATTCCAATAACGCGGTGGAGTCAGCAAAAAAGGCGCCTCTGTTCAGGGAGCCGCCTTTTCTGATTGGGATTCTGGCTTACAGCAAGTCGTACTGCTTGAGCTTCTTGCGCAGGGTGCCTCGGTTGAGCCCGAGCATCTCGCTGGCCTTGGTCTGGTTGCCCTTGACGTAATTCATCACGCTCTCGAGCAGGGGCGCCTCGACTTCGGAGAGCACCAGGTTGTACACGTCAGTGACGGTTGCGCCTTCCAGGTGTGCGAAGTAGTTGTGCAGCGCCTTCTCGACGCTGTCGCGAAGGGTCTGGCCCTCTTCGCTCGGCGTGTTGAGGTGCTGTTTGAGGTTGGCGTTGTCGCTCACGGGCGTTGTTCCACTCACTAATGTCTCGGTCATCATCGTCATGCGGCCACCCCTTGTTCGTCCTCTGTCTCAAGGCTCTGTCGACGTTCGCTGAAGTACTCGCGAACGTTGGCGCACTGCGCTTGTGTGTCTTCCAAAGCGTTGAACCGGGAGCGAAACTCCTTGCCGCCGGGTCGTGTTGCCAGGTACCAGCCAACGTGCTTGCGGGCGATACGAACGCCCATCACATCGCCATAGAAGGCGTGCAGCGCAGCCAGGTGCTCCAGCAGGATTCGTTCCACTTCGTCCAGCTTGGCGGCAGGCAGGTGCTCGCCGGTCGCCAGGTAATGCGCGATCTCGCGAAAGATCCAGGGGCGCCCTTGGGCGGCCCGGCCAATCAGCAGACCGTCGACCCCGGTGGCGTCCAGCACCGCCCGGGCCTTTTCTGGCGAAGTGATATCGCCGTTGGCAAAAACCGGGATGGACACCGCCTGCTTGATGGCAGCGATGGTGTCGTATTCGGCTTCGCCGGTGTACAGGTCGGCGCGTGTGCGGCCATGCACCGCCAGCGCCTGGATGCCAGCCTGTTCGGCGAGCTTCGCCACGTTCAGGCCGTTCTTGTTCGCCCGGTCCCAACCGGTACGAATCTTCAGGGTCACCGGGACGTCCACCGCACCGACCACGGCGTGGAGGATCTCGCTGACCAAAGCTTCATCTCTCAATAAAGCAGAGCCTGCAGCTTTGTTGCAGACTTTTTTTGCCGGGCAGCCCATGTTGATATCGATGATCTGGGCACCCGCCTCGACGTTGGCCCGGGCCGCCGCCGCCATCATCTGCGCATCGCCACCGGCGATCTGTACCGAGCGTGGCTCGGGATCACCTTCGTGGATGCGGCGCAGGCTCGACTTGCGGCTGTTCCACAGGCTCATGTCGCTGCTGACCATCTCCGACACCACCATGCCCGCGCCCAGGCGCTGGCAAAGTGTACGGAAAGGCTGGTCCGTGACCCCGGCCATGGGCGCGAGGATCAGGTTGTTGCGTAGTGTGTATGGGCCGATGCGTACCGCCGACATAGGTGTTCCCTGTTGTGGGGCCGAATCATTGGAGTCGAAAAAGGGTTGGCATGATACCCGCTCTCGGTGACCGGATAAAGATGGATTTGGATAAATTCTGAACAGTTGTCGGCTTATGCCTTAACGCAAACCGAGCGCCTTTGCAGGCCTCCGCAGGGCAGGCTGCGGGGCACTGGTTATTCGGGGGAGCGGAAGCTGAGGCTGTAGTTCACGGCCTTGGGGCCCGGGTCGAGGATGTCCAGGGCGATGTGGATCGGCGTCTGGCTGGGCATTTCGCCACGCCCGGCCAACTCACCGGAGAGGTATTCGCTGGGTTTGAAGCGACGGCTGGCGATGAGCTGGCCGTTGAGGTCGGCGAAACGCAGCTCCAGCAGCGGGAACGGCTGGGCGAACGGGGCACGGTTGTAGATGATCGCGTCGACGATCAGCGCGCCCTTGAAGTCCGGGTGGCTGCGTACCACCAGGTTGCTGCTCTTGATGCGTGCGATATCGACGCGGGTCGGCACCTGGCAGCCCAACATCGGGCACAGTTGCTGGAAGATCGGCCGGTACTGGTCCTGGCGGGCCATTTCGTCGAAGTGGAACCACACGTACTGGAACGCCAAAAGGCCTGCGGCCAGCAGGGTCAGCACGCCCCACAGCAGGCGCTTGCCCCAGTTGGGCTTGGGTTTTTCCCAGCCCAGCTGCAGCGGGTCGTCGACCACGTCGACCAGCGGTTCCTTGCGCGACGGGCGCTCGGCCTTGGCGGCAAAGCCAGGCTCCAGGCGCTCGCCGGGCAGCGGCTCGACAGGCTCGTCATCGCGCGCCGACAGATGGATGTCCATTTCGTCGTCATCCCGGGCGCTCAGGCCTTTTGCATGGATGACGTCATCGTCGTCGCTGGCATGCGGCTCGTCGAAACGCTCGGGTTCGGCAGGCGCGGCACGCTCGTCTTCGAGGTCCAGGTCCAGGTTGGTGCCCAGGGTCGGCTCGGTGCGATCACCGGGGGCCGGCTCCAGGTCCAGTGGCTCCTGCTCCAGCAATACCGGGGCGGGCTCGTGATGGGCTGGGGTGTCCGGGTGCTCGTCGGTGGCGGTGCCGAACAGCGCATCGTCATCCTCGTCGCCGACCGGCTCGTCGCGCCGCGCCTGCAAGGCCTGCGAGGGTGCGGCAGGGCGCGGTTCCTCAGGCTTGCTGCGGCGCTCCAGACGGGCCAGTTCCTGGTCCAGGTCGAGTTCGTCCAGTGCTTGCGCGGTGGCGGCCCAATCCTCGGGTTCGACCGGCGGGCGCACGACAGGGGCCGGCTCCGGCGCCGGCGCCGCCACGGGCTCGACCAGCGCTGCTGGCGCAGGCGCTGCAGCAGGCTCGCTGCCGGCCTTGGCGCGGGTCTGCTCGAGCAACTGCTTCGCCGCATTGAACACCTGCAGGCAATGCCCGCAGCGCACCACGCCGCGCGCTACGCTCAGCTGGTGGTGAGTGACGCGAAAGCTGGTCTGGCAATGCGGGCACTGGGTGACGAAACTGTCGGTCATGCGGCGATCCGGGGGGCTGTGCAGAGGTTAAGTCTAGGCCCGCTTAGCGGCGGCGACCACTGATGCGCACCCAGCCGTCGCGCACGACGATCGGGTCCAGCTCGAAGTCGGCGGCGTAGGCGGCGGCCACTTCCTCACCCTGTTCGGCGAGGATGCCCGACAGCGCCAGCAAGCCGCCTGGGCGAACCAGCCCGGACAGTTGCGGCGCCAGCGAGACCAGCGGCCCTGCGAGGATGTTGGCGACCAGCACGTCGGCCTGCATGGCCGGCATCTGCTCGGGCAGGTACAGGGCGAACTTGTCATCGCTGATGCCGTTGCGCTGGGCGTTGTCGCGCGAAGCTTCCAGGGCCTGCACGTCGATGTCGGTACCGACCGCCTCACGGGCGCCGAGCAGCAGCGCGGCGATGGCCAGGATGCCCGAGCCGCAGCCGAAGTCGAGCACCTGGGTGCCTTGCATCTGCTGGGCGTCGAGCCATTCCAGGCACAAGGCGGTGGTCGGGTGGGTGCCGGTGCCAAAGGCCAGGCCCGGGTCGAGCAGCAGGTTGACCGCGTCCTTTTCCGGCGCCTCGTGCCAGCTCGGCACGATCCACAGGCGCTGGCCGAAACGCATCGGCTGGAAGTTGTCCATCCAGCTGCGTTCCCAGTCCTGGTCCTCGATCACCTCGGCGTGGTGCTCGGGCAGTTCGGCGTTGGTCAGCAGGCGCAGGTGGGCAAACACCGCTTCAGGCTGGGCGTGCGCTTCGAACAGGGCCAGCAAGTGGGTGTGCGACCACAGCGGGGTGGTGTTGAGGTCGGGTTCGAAGATCGGCTGGTCTTCGGCATCCATGAACGTGACCGAGACGGCGCCGACTTCGAGCAGGGCGTCTTCGTAGGTTTCGGCTTGTTCCGGGCTGATGGCCAGGCGTACTTGCAGCCAAGGCATGGCGGGCACCTTTGGTAAATCGACAGGGGCAGCCCGAGGCTGCGCGAAGGCTGGCAGTTTACGCGAGTGC
>NZ_DJTF01000010.1:0-11192 GCF_002438125.1 Pseudomonas sp. UBA6315 | reverse complement strand
CCATTCGCGAGTCGGCCCTGGGTGCCGGTGCCCGTGAAGTGTTCCTGATCGAAGAGCCGATGGCCGCTGCCATCGGTGCCGGCCTGCCGGTCGAGGAAGCGCGTGGCTCGATGGTCGTCGACATCGGCGGCGGTACCACCGAAATCGCCCTGATCTCGCTCAACGGCGTTGTCTACGCCGAGTCCGTGCGTGTGGGCGGCGACCGTTTCGACGAAGCCATCGTCACCTACGTGCGCCGCAACTACGGCAGCCTGATCGGCGAATCCACCGCCGAGCGCATCAAGCAGGAAATCGGCACCGCCTACCCAGGCGGCGAAGTGCGCGAAGTCGACGTGCGCGGCCGTAACCTGGCCGAGGGCGTACCACGCGCCTTCACCCTGAACTCCAACGAAGTGCTCGAAGCGCTGCAGGAGTCGCTGGCGACCATCGTTCAGGCGGTCAAGAGCGCCCTGGAGCAATCGCCGCCGGAGCTGGCCTCCGACATCGCCGAGCGCGGCCTGGTGCTGACCGGTGGTGGCGCGCTGCTGCGCGACCTGGACAAGCTGCTGGCCCAGGAAACCGGCCTGCCGGTGATCGTTGCCGAGGACCCGCTGACCTGCGTCGCCCGAGGCGGCGGTCGCGCCCTGGAAATGATGGACAAGCACGCGATGGACCTGCTCTCGAGCGAGTGATCTGCGCCGCTTTCCAGTGCCCGGTTTACAGGTAGCACGCGCAGTGCTACCTGTATGCGCTGGGCTGGCGTCCTTCCGGGCGTCGTTTCCGTCAACCCGCAACCAGGCTGGTGCGTTGTCCCATGTCCAATGACCTCCTGAGTCGTCCACGAGGAACGGCCCATTAAACCGCTTTTCTCCAAGGGCCCCTCGCTGGGCGTTCGCCTGCTCGTTCTGGTAGTCATGTCGGTCGCGTTGATGGTTGTCGACGCGCGCTTCGACGTGCTCAAACCCGTGCGCAGCCAGATGGGCCTGGTGCTGATGGAGTCGTACTGGATCACCGACCTGCCGCAACGTGCGTGGCAAGGTGTGGCCGGCCAGTTCGGCAGCCGTACCGAACTGATCGCCGAGAACGAAAAGCTCAAGACCGAAGCCCTGCTGCTGCAGGGGCGCCTGCAGAAGCTGGCGGCCCTGACCGAGCAGAACGTGCGCCTGCGCGAGTTGCTCAACTCTTCGGCACTGGTCAATGAAAAGGTCGAAGTGGCCGAGCTGATCGGTGTCGACCCCAACCCGTTCACCCACCGCATCCTGATCAACAAGGGCGAGCGCGACGGCGTGTTCCTCGGCCAGCCGGTGCTCGATGCCCGCGGCCTGATGGGCCAGGTGGTCGAGCTGATGCCGTACACCTCGCGGGTGCTGCTGCTCACCGACACCACCCATAGCATCCCGGTGCAGGTCAACCGCAACGGCCTGCGCGCCATCGCCAGCGGTACCGGCAACCCGGAACGCCTGGAACTGCGCCATGTGGCGGACACCGCCGACATCAAGGAAGGCGACCTGCTGGTGAGCTCCGGCATGGGCCAGCGCTTCCCGGCCGGCTACCCGGTGGCCACGGTCAACGAAGTGATCCACGACTCCGGCCAGCCTTTCGCCATCGTTCGCGCCATTCCCACCGCCGCGCTCAACCGCAGCCGCTACATGCTGCTGGTGTTCAGCGACCGGCGCACGCCGGAGCAGCGCGCCACCGAAGCGGCGATTGCCCAGGAAGAAGCTGACCGCAAGGGTGCGACGAGCCCGGCCCAGCCAGCCGCCAATGGCGATCAGGCCGCGCCGGCCAGTGCACCGGCCCCCGCTGCCGGGGCACCTGCTCCCGCCGCTGCGCCCGCCAGCCCGGCGCCGGCGCCCGCGGCACCTGCTCACCCACGGAGGCAATGATGGCCAAGTCGCGCCGTAACCACGGTTGGGTCATCTGGCTGACGTTCGCCATCGGCCTGCTGCTCAGCGTTTCCCCCATGCCGCAGTTCCTCGAAGTGTTCCGGCCCATGTGGCTGGCGCTGCTGGTGTCGTTCTGGACCCTCATGGTGCCGAACAAGGTGGGCATGACCACCGCGTTCGTGCTCGGCCTGGCCGAGGATGTGCTGTATGGCACGCTGCTGGGGCAGAACGCCCTGATCCTGACCCTGATCACCTTCCTGGTGCTGTCCCTGCAGCAGCGCCTGCGCATGTTCCCGATGTGGCAGCAGAGCCTGGTGATCCTGGTGATCTTCGGCATCGCCCAGCTGATCCAGCTGTGGCTCAGCGCGCTCACCGGCAACCGCCTGCCGACCCTGGCGCTGGTCTGGTCGGCGGTGATCAGCGCCTTGCTCTGGCCCTGGATCAGTTTCGCCCTGCGCGACCTGCGCCGGCGCTTGCATATCAACTGACGGCGCTGGCGCCACTGACAGGGAGATGTCTGCATGAACCCGCTTTACCTGGCCTCCGGCTCCCCCCGTCGGCGTGAACTGCTGACCCAGATCGGCGTGCCGTTCACCCCTGTCAGTGCCCCCATCGATGAAACCCCGCTGCCCGGCGAAAGCGCCGAGGCCTACGTCGAGCGCCTGGCCGTGGCCAAGGCCGAGGCCGGCCTTGCCAGCCTGGGCAGCCCGGCGCTAACGCTTGGCGCAGACACGGCGGTGGTGCTCGATGGTCGTATTCTCGGCAAGCCGGAAAACCGCGAACATGCCTTGGCCATGCTGGCCGAGCTGTCTGGCCGCGCGCATCAGGTGCTGACCGCCGTCGCAGTGAGCGATGGCCAGCGTTGCCAGAGCCTGTGTGTCGCCAGCAACGTGCGCTTTCGCCCCATCAGCCCGGCAGAAGCCGAACGCTACTGGGCCAGTGGCGAGCCGGCGGACAAGGCCGGCGGCTATGCCATCCAGGGCTTGGGGGCGGTGTTCGTCACCGGGCTTGAAGGCAGCTATTCGGCGGTGGTCGGCCTGCCTTTGAGTGAAACGGCCGAACTGCTCGGCCAATTCGGTATCGCCTGCTGGCAGGTACCGGCGCTTTGCCAGAGGTAATAGAAACCAGCGGTGGCCAGCCTGGCACGCGCGATCCATCATTAGCGAAGACCTTTGACGAGAGCCTGCCATGAGTGAAGAGATCCTGATCAACATCACCCCGATGGAATCACGTGTGGCGGTGGTGGAAAACGGGGTGCTGCAGGAAGTGCACGTCGAGCGCACCCTGCGCCGCGGCATCGTCGGCAATATCTACAAAGGCAAGGTGGTGCGCGTGCTGCCGGGCATGCAGGCGGCGTTCGTCGACATTGGCCTCGAGCGCGCGGCGTTCATCCATGCCTCGGAAATTTCCCAGCGCGAAGGCTCGGCGGTGGAGACCATCACCGCCTTGGTGCACGAGGGCCAGGCCCTGGTGGTGCAGGTCACCAAGGACCCGATCGGCACCAAGGGCGCGCGCCTGACCACCCAGCTGTCGATTCCCTCGCGCTACCTGGTGTACATGCCGCGCAGCAGCCATGTCGGCATTTCCCTGAAGATCGAAGACGAAGCCGAGCGCGAGCGCCTCAAGCAGGTGGTCAGCGACTGCATCAACAACGAGAACATCAAGGACGCCGGTGGTTTCATCCTGCGCACCGCCGCCGAGGGCGCGCGTGCCGAAGAAATCCTCCAGGACATCCGCTACCTGCGCCGCCTGTGGGAGCAGATCGGCAGCCAGATCCAGACCTGCGGCGCGCCCACCGTCATCTACGAAGACCTGGGCCTGGCCCTGCGTACCCTGCGCGACCTGGTCAACCCGAAAATCGAGAAAATCCGCATCGACTCGCGGGAAACCTTCCAGAAAACCACGCAGTTCGTCGGCGAATTGATGCCGGAGATTGCCGATCGTCTGGAACATTACCCCGGCGAGCGCCCAATTTTTGACTTGTATGGGGTCGAGGACGAAATCCAGCGCGCCCTGGAGCGCAAGGTGCCGCTCAAGTCGGGTGGCTACCTGGTGGTCGACCCGGCCGAGGCGATGACCACCATCGACGTCAATACCGGCGCCTTCGTTGGCCATCGCAACCTTGAAGAGACCATCTTCAAGACCAACCTCGAAGCGGCCACCGCCATTGCCCGGCAACTGCGCCTGCGCAACATCGGCGGCATCATCATCATCGACTTCATCGACATGGAAGACGAAGAGCATCAGCGCCAGGTGCTGCGCACCCTGGAAAAGCAGCTCGAACGTGACCATGCCAAGACCAACATCATCGGCATCACCGAGCTGGGCCTGGTGCAGATGACCCGCAAGCGCACCCGCGAAAGCCTCGAACAGGTGCTGTGCGAGCCCTGCGTCGCCTGCCAGGGCCGCGGCAAGCTGAAGACCCCGGAAACCATCTGTTACGAAATCTTCCGCGAGATCCTCCGCGAAGCCCGCGCCTACCAGGCAGAGGGTTACCGGGTGCTGGCCAACCAGAAGGTGGTGGACCGTTTGCTCGATGAAGAATCGGGTAACGTGGCCGAGCTTGAAACCTTCATCGGTCGAACCATTCGCTTCCAGGTCGAGTCGATGTACTCGCAGGAACAATACGATGTGGTGCTGCTCTGAGGCTTTCTGACGCACGCCACATGATGGCCGGGCTGGCAAAAGCGGTACCAGCAGCCATCATGGATAAACGAATCGGAGGGCCATGGCCATGGGACGTCTGACCCGCGTTCTTGTCGCCTTGACCCGCTGGGGCCTGGGTATCTGCGCCCTGTTGGCGGTGCTGGTGGCGTTGTATGTCAGCCTCGGGCGCGAGCTGGTGCCGCTGGTGGCCGAGTACCGCGCCGACGTCGAGGCCAAGGCCGAACAGGCCCTGGGCCTGCCGGTGCATGTGGGCGCCCTGGAAGGCCGCTGGAGTGGCCTGGCCCCGGTGCTCAGCGTGCGCGACCTGCAACTGGGCGACGGCGCTTCGGCCTTGCGCCTCGATGAGGTCAAGCTGGTGCCTGATCTGTGGGCCAGCCTGACTTCGCGCGAGGTGCGCCTGGCGCATATCCAGCTTGGTGGCTTGCAACTGATCCTGCGCGAAGACGAGCAGGGCGCCTGGGCCCTCGAAGGCTTGCCGAAGAAAGACGACGCGCCACTGGACCCGGCCGAGCTGCTCGAGCGCCTGCGCCAGCTGGGGCGCATCGATGTGTTCGACAGCCAGGTGACGCTGCAGCCCTGGCAGCGTGATCCGCTGACCCTCACCTATGTAAGCCTCGGCCTCAAGGCCGGCGCCTCGCGCCAGGCCCTGGACCTGCGCGCGACCCTGCCCGACGGCCAGCCCCTGGCGGTCAACCTGCGCAGCCGGGCCACGGCGAGCAATTGGCGTGACGGCGAGGCCCAGGTTTACCTGAGCCTGCCGCAGAGCGACTGGGCGAGCTGGCTGCCGCCGCGCCTGCTTGGCCAGTGGCAGGCCCAGGCACTGCGCGCCGGTGGCGAGTTCTGGGTCGACTGGAGCAAAGGCCAGTTGCAACAGGCCGTGGTGCGCCTCAACGCGCCCCAGTTGCGCGGTGCCTACACCGGGCGCAAGGCCGTGACCCTGGACAACCTGGCGCTGTCTGCCTGGTTCCAGCGCCAGGCGCAAGGTTTCGATGTGGTCGTCGATTCGCTGGCCACCAACATCGGCAAGACCCGCTGGGAGTCGCACCTGCAGCTGCGCCAGCGGCCAGGCGCCGAACCTGCGGCTGAAAGCTGGCAGGTGCAGGCAGACCGCCTCGACCTGACCCCCCTGACCCCGCTGATCGATGCCCTGGCTCCGCTGCCGGAGAAACTCATGACCGTGGTCGATGCCTTGAAGGTCACAGGTGCCCTGCGCAATGTGCAACTCGAGGTGCGGCCCAAGGCCGAAGGCGACCAGCGCCTGCAATTTGCCGCGAACCTGGAGAAGGTTGGTTTCGATGCCTATCACGGTGCGCCGGCCGCCGGCAATGTCAGCGGCAGCATCAGTGGCGACCTCGGGCATGGCGAACTGCGCCTGGATACCGATGCCTTCATGCTGCACCTGTACCCGATCTTCGCCAAACCCTGGCATTACGAGAAAGCCAATGCGCGCCTGACCTATGCCCTGGACAAGGACGGCTTCACCCTGACCGCTCCGTACCTGAAGGTGTTGGGCGAGGAGGGCAAGATCGCCGGCGATTTCCTGATTCGCCTGCTGTTCGCCGAAGGCACCGAGAGCTACATGGATCTGCGTGTGGGCCTCACCGAAGGCGACGGCCGCTACACCGCCAAGTACTTGCCCGAGGTGCTCAGCCCGGCACTCGACGAATGGCTGCGCAGCGCCATCGTCAAAGGCAATGTCGACCAGGGCTACTTCCAGTATCAGGGCTCGCTCAACCATGGCGCGACGCCTGAGTCGCGCAGCATCAGCCTGTTCTTCAAGGTGCATGACGCGGCGTTGGACTTCCAGCCGGGCTGGCCCCAGGTGCAGCATGTTGATGGCGATGTGCTGATCGAGGACAGCGGTGTGCGCATCAAGGCCAGCAAGGGCCTGCTGCTCGATACCAAGGTCAGTGACGTCACCGTCAATATCCCCCACGTCGAGGGCAACGAGCACAGCCACCTGTTCCTCGACGGCCGCTTCGACGGCACCCTCGGCGACGGCCTGAAAATTCTCAAAGAGGCGCCGATCGGCACGGGCGAGATCTTTGCCGGCTGGGAAGGCGAAGGGCCGCTCAAGGGCAAGGTCAAGCTCGACATCCCCCTGGCCCACGGCGAGCGGCCGAAAGTGCAGGTGGACTTCGCCACGTCCGACGCGCGCCTGAAGGTGGCCCCACCCACCTTGGAGCTGAGCCGCCTGAAGGGCGATTTCAGCTTCGATTTCGACAAGGGGCTCAGCGGCAAGAACATTGCCCTGCAGGCGTTCGGCAAGCCGGTGACCGCGCAGATCACCGCCGAAGGCCAGGGCGGGCAGATGCAGACTCGCATCAATGCCAACGGCCAGGTAGCGCTCAAGGCATTGACCGAGTGGCTGCAGTTCAAGCAGGCGCTGCCTGCCTCGGGCGAGCTGCCCTACCAGTTGCAGGTCAACCTGGGCAGCCGTGACAACAGCCTGAGCGTCAATTCTTCGCTCAAGGGCCTGGCCATCGACCTGCCGGCGCCCTTCGGCAAGGCCGCGCAAGAAACCCGCAACACCCGTTTCGCCATGAATCTGCAAGGCCAGGAGCGGCGCTTCGATGCGGCCTACGATGACCTTGCCCGGTTTTCCTATGCCGCGCCGCCCGACAAGCTCGGCCAGGGCCGTGGCGAGTTGCTGCTGGGCGCCGGCACTGCGCAACTGCCCGCCAGCCAAGGCCTGCGCGTGCGCGGGCGGCTGGACAAACTGGACCTGGCGCCCTGGCAGGAGCAGGCATCGCGCCTGGCGGGCGACGACCCAGGCGGCAATGCCCGGCAGAACCTGCAGAGCGTCGACCTGAGCATCGGCCAGCTCAAAGCCTTTGGCATCGACTTGAACCAGGCCGTGGTGCGCCTGGCGCGCAGTGGCCCGGCCTGGGACCTGCGCCTGGACAGCAAGGAAGTGATCGGCAATGCGCGGCTGCCGGATGCCAAGGCCGCGCCGCTGACCGTGCGCCTGCAGACCTTGCGCCTGCCTGCCGCCGACCCTGCACAGGCGCAGGCCGAGGAAGGCCCCGACCCGCTGGCCACGTTCGACCCGCGCAAGGTGCCGGCGCTGGACCTGAACATCGACAAGCTGTACCGCGGCAACGACCTGTTCGGCAGTGCAGCCCTGAAGCTGCGCCCGACGGCGCGCGGTGTGGCCGCGCAGGATGTGCAGCTGGACTTCAAGGGGCTGCAGGTCGACGGCGGCGGCGGCTGGGAGGGTACCCCCGGCGCCACCAGCAGCTGGTACAAAGGCCGCCTGAAAGGCAAGAACCTGGCCGATGTACTCAAGGCCTGGGGCTTCGCCCCTACCGTGACCAGCCGCGATTTCCGCCTGGACGTGGACGGCCGCTGGCCCGGTTCGCCGGCCTGGGTCGGCCTGAAGCGCTTCTCGGGCAGCATGGATGCGGCGTTGAACAGCGGCCAGTTCGTCGAAGTGGAGGGCAGCGCCCAGGCCCTGCGCGTGTTCGGCCTGCTCAACTTCAATTCGATCGGCCGCCGGCTGCGCCTGGACTTCTCCGACCTGTTCGACAAGGGCCTGGCCTACGACCGGGTCAAAGGCCTGCTGGTGGCCAGCAACGGGGTCTACGTGACCCGCGAGCCGATCACCGTGACCGGGCCGTCGAGCAATTTCGAGCTCGATGGCACCCTGGACATGGTCCGTGACCGGGTCGATGCCAACCTGCAGGTGACTTTGCCGGTGACCAACAACCTGCCCCTGGCAGCGCTGATCGTGGGCGCGCCGGCGGTCGGCGGGGCGCTGTTCCTGGTCGACCGGCTGATCGGCGACCGGGTATCGCGCTTCGCCAGCGTGCACTATCGCGTCGAAGGGCCGTGGAAAGAGCCTAGAATCACCTTTGTGAAACCCTTCAACAAGTAGTCCCGGGAGTGCCCATGAAGGCAGCGGTTATCCAGATGGTCAGCCAGGACGATGTGCTGGCCAACCTGCAGCGGGCGGGTGCTCTGCTTGAACAGGCGGCCTTCGGCGGCGCCCGGCTGGCGGTGCTGCCCGAGAACTTCGCGGCCATGGGCCGCAAGGACGCCGCCGCCATCGGCCGTGCCGAAGCCTTGGGCGAGGGGCCGATACTGCCCTGGTTGAAACGCACCGCCCGCGACCTCAGATTATGGATAGTTGCCGGCACCTTGCCGCTGCCGCCCGAAGGTCGGCCCGAGGCCAAAGCCCATGCCTGCTCGTTGTTGATCGACGAACACGGTGAGGTGGTGGCGCGTTATGACAAGCTGCACCTGTTCGACGTCGATGTGGCCGACAACCGCGGCCGCTACCGTGAATCCGACGACTACGCCCACGGCGCCCAGGTGGTGGTGGCCGATACGCCTGTGGGGCGCGTGGGGCTCAGCGTCTGCTACGACTTGCGCTTCCCCGAGCTGTACAGCGCCCTGCGCGGCGCCGGCGCGGAACTGATCACGGCACCTGCCGCGTTCACTGCGGTCACAGGGGCAGCGCACTGGGAAGTGCTGATTCGCGCCCGCGCCATCGAGACCCAGTGCTATGTGCTGGCGGCGGCCCAGGGCGGCACCCACCCCGGCCCGCGGGAAACCCACGGGCAAGCGGCGATCATCGACCCCTGGGGGCGGATCGTCGCCGAACAGGCGCGCGGCGAGGCGGTATTGATCGCTGCGCGCGACCCTGACGAACAAGCGTCCATACGGGCGCGCATGCCGGTGGTTTCGCACCGGCGCTTTTTCTCGCAGGACGCCTTGCGCCCTGCGCACACCTCGGAGTGACTATGAGCCAGATGTTATCCACCGTCAGCGAGCAGCTCCTGGCCCCAGGCGGACTGACCCTGGACAGCCTGCAGGCTGTGCTGGGCGAGTTGGCCGGCCCGGGCATCGACGCCGCCGACCTGTACTTCCAGGGCCAGATTTCGGAAACCTGGGCGCTGGAGGACGGCATCGTCAAGGAAGGCAGCTTCAACCTCGACCAGGGCGTGGGCGTGCGTGCCCAGTCGGGTGAGAAGACCGGTTTCGCCTACAGCAACGCGATCAACCTCGAGGCGCTGACCTCGGCGGCACGCGCGGCGCGTTCGATTTCCCGTGCGGGCCAGAACGGCAAGGTGCAGGCCTTCCGCAGCCAGGACGTGACGGCCCTGTATGCGCCCGATAACCCGCTGGATGTGCTCAGCCGCGCCGAGAAGGTCGAGCTGCTCAAGCGCGTGGATGCCGCCACCCGTGCGCTGGACCCGCGCATCCAGCAGGTCAGCGTGAGCATGGCCGGGGTCTGGGAGCGCATCCTGATTGCTGCCGCCGACGGCAGCCTGGCGGCCGATGTACGGCCGCTGGTGCGTTTCAATGTCAGCGTCATCGTCGAGCAGAACGGCCGTCGCGAACGCGGTGGGCAGGGCGGTGGCGGGCGTACCGACTACCGCTTCTTCACCGAAGAGAAGGTCATGGGTTATGCCCGCGAAGCGCTGCGCCAGGCGCTGGTGAACCTGGAAGCGATCCCGGCGCCGGCGGGCACCCTGCCAGTGGTGCTGGGTTCGGGCTGGTCGGGCGTGCTGCTGCACGAGGCGGTGGGCCATGGGCTGGAAGGTGACTTCAACCGCAAGGGCAGCTCGGCGTTCAGTGGCCGTCTGGGTGAGAAAGTGGCATCGAGCCTGTGCACCATCGTCGACGATGGCACCCTCGAAGGCCGCCGTGGTTCGCTGAGCGTGGACGACGAAGGTACCCCCACCGAATGCACCACGCTGATCGAGAACGGCATTCTCAAGGGCTACATGCAGGACAAGCTCAATGCCCGCCTGATGGGCATGGCCGTGACCGGCAACGGCCGCCGCGAATCCTACGCGCACCTGCCGATGCCGCGCATGACCAACACCTACATGCGCGCCGGTGAAAGCGACCCGCAGGAGATCATCGCCTCGGTGAAGAAGGGCATCTACTGCGCCAACCTCGGCGGCGGCCAGGTGGACATCACCAGCGGCAAGTTCGTGTTTTCAACCAGCGAGGCCTACCTGATCGAGGACGGCAAGATCACCGCCCCAGTCAAGGGTGCAACCCTGATCGGCAACGGGCCTGAGGCCATGAGCCGGGTATCGATGGTCGGCAACGACCTGGCGCTGGACAGTGGCGTGGGGACGTGTGGCAAGGATGGTCAGTCGGTGCCCGTGGGCGTTGGCCAGCCGACCTTGAAGCTGGATGCGATCACCGTCGGCGGTACCGGCGCGTGATGGCTGCACCGGGGCTGCGCGAATGGCAGCCCCGGTGCTTGCCGTCAGCGCAGGCCGCGCTGAATTTCGTCGAGGTCGCGGATGTACTTGAACACCTTGCGCGCAGCGGCGGGCGGTTTGTTCCGCGCTTTTTCGTGCTGGGCATGGCGGATCAGCGAACGCAGCTGCTGGCGGTCGGTGTCGGGGTACTCGTTGACGAAGCGCTCGAGGTCTTCGTCATTGCCGTCGATCAGGCGGTCGCGCCAGCGTTCCAGGCTGTGGAAGCGCTCGTTGTACTGGCGGCTGGAGCTGTCGATCTGCTCGAGCACCGCATGGATGGCGTCCAGGTCCTGGTCGCGCATCAGCTTGCCGACGAACGACATGTGGCGTTTGCGTGCGCCGTGGGCGGTGTGCTTGCTGGCCTCGGCCAGGGCCTTGCGCAGCTCGTCGGTCAGCGGCAGGCGCGCCAGGGTATCGGCCTTGACCGTGGTCAGGC
>NZ_DJTF01000049.1:0-3949 GCF_002438125.1 Pseudomonas sp. UBA6315 | reverse complement strand
CCGGGTTCCAGCCCATGGCGTAGAGGTCGCTGACCTGCACCTCGTGGCCCTGGGCGCGGAAGGTTTCCAGCGCCTGGTCACGCAGCGCGGCAGTGAACGACTGGGGCTCGGGGTGAGCGTGGACGATCAAGACTTTCATGGGCAATCCTCAAACTGTTGCCAAGGGGGAAGTGGGGTTGCGCGCCGCCAGCAGGCGGTCGAGCCAGTCGGGGTCCATCTCCGGCTCGCAGGAGAACAGCAACCCGGTGTAGTCACGGAACGGCGGCTGGAAGATCGCCTCGCGGCTGCCGTGGTCGACCACCCGCCCGCGCTGCATCACCAGCACCTCGTCGGCGATGGCGCGCACGGTGGCCACGTCATGGGTGATGAACAGGTACGCCACGCCCAGCTCGCGCTGGATGCGGTCGAGCAGTTTCAGCACGCCCTCGGCCACCAGCTGGTCGAGCGCCGAGGTCACCTCGTCGCAGATGATCAGTTGCGGCTCGGCCGCCAGCGCGCGGGCGATGCACACCCGCTGCTTCTGCCCGCCGGACAGCTCGCGGGGCAGGCGGTCCAGGTACTTGGCCGGCTCCAGGTCGATCATCCGCAAAAGCTCGGCAACCCGCTCGCGCAGCGCCTTGCCCTTGAGGCCCAGGTAGAAGCTCAATGGCCGGCCAATGATGTCGACGATGCGCTGGCGTGGGTTGAGCGCCGTGTCGGGGATCTGGTAGATCATCTGGATGCGCCGCAGCTGCTCCTTGCTGCGCTGGCGATAGTCCGCCGGCAGCGCCTGGCCGTCATACAGCACCTGGCCCGAGGTGGGCTGCAGCAGGCCGCTGATCAGCCGCGCCGTGGTGCTCTTGCCACTGCCCGACTCGCCGATCACCGCCAGGGTCTGGCCGCGAAAGAGTTTCAGCGACACCTCGTGCAGCACCGGCTGATGGCCATAGCTGGCGTCGACCTTGCGCACCTCGAGCAAGGGCTTTTCGTCGCGCGGGCAGGCCTTGGCCGAGGTGTGGAAGTTGCGCACCGCCCACAGCGACTGGGTGTAGGCCTGCTGCGGCGCGCTGAGCATGGTGCGGGTCTGCGCCTCCTCCACCAGGCTGCCGTGGCGCAGCACCATGATGCGGTCGGCCATCTGCGCCACCACCGCCAGGTCGTGGCTGATGTACAGCGCGGCGCTGCCGAAGGTTTTCACCGCATCGCGGATCGCCGCCAGCACTTCGATCTGGGTGGTGACGTCGAGCGCCGTGGTGGGTTCGTCGAAGACGATCAGGTCCGGGTGGCAGGCCATGGCCATGGCAGTCATTACCCGCTGCAACTGGCCTCCGGAGAGCTGGTGCGGGTAGCGCTGGCCGATGTGCTCAGGGTCCGGCAGGCGCAGGATGCGGTACAGCTCCACGGCCTCGGCTTCGGCCTTGGCGCGGTCGATACCCCCGTTGATCACGGCGGTTTCCACGTGCTGGTCGATCAGCCGGTGCGCCGGGTTGAACGAGGCAGCGGCGCTCTGCGCGACATAGGCGATGCGCAGGCCGCGCAGCTTGCGCAGGGTTTCGGCGCTGGCCTGGAGCAGCTCGATGCCATCGAACCGCACGCTACCGCCGGTGATGCGGCAGCCATCGCGCACATACCCCATGGAGGCCAGGCCCAAGGTCGACTTGCCGGCCCCGGACTCGCCGATCAGCCCCAGCACTTCGCCGCGCTTCAAGGTCAGGTCAATGCCCTTGATCAGCGGGTGCCAGGCGTTCTCGTAGTGGCCTTCGATGCGCAGGTCGCTTATTTGCAGCAAGGTATCGTTGCTCATGCTCAGCACTCCTTCAGGCCACTGGACAGGTGCAGCACCCAATCGACGACGAAGTTCACGCTCACCGTGATCAACGCCACCGCCAGGGCCGGAAGCAGCGGGCTGATGTCACCGAAGGTGATCAGCACCGCGTTGTCGCGCACCATGCTGCCCCAGTCGGCGGTCGGCGGCTGGATGCCAAGGCCGAGGAACGACAAGGCGCTGATGAACAGGAAGACGAAGCAGAAACGCAGGCCGAACTCGGCGATCAGCGGCGCCGCAGCGTTGGGCAGCACCTCGCGGGTGACCAGCCACCACAGCCCTTCCCCGCGCAACCGCGCCGCCTCGACGAAATCCTGCACCACCACGTTCATCGCCACCGCCCGCGACAGGCGGAACACCCGCGTGGCATCGAGCAGCGCGATCACCAGCACCAGCGAGGTGGCGGTGGTGCCGACCACGCTGAGGATCAGCAAGGCGAAGATCAGTTGCGGGATGGCCATCAGGATGTCGACCACACGCGACAGCCCCTGGTCGATCCAGCCGCCCTTGATCGCCGCCACCAGCCCGCACAGGCCGCCCAGCAGGAACGCAAGGCTGGTGGTCAGGAAGGCGATGCCCAGGGTGTTGCGGGCGCCGTACAGCAGGCGGCTGAACATGTCGCGGCCAAGGTTGTCGGTGCCCAGCAGAAATTGCGGGCCCCAGGGCGCGAAGCCCTCGCCGACCACCTGGGTTTCGCCGTAAGGCGCCAGCAGCGGCGCGAACAGCGCCACCACGATGTAGGCAACGATCACCAGCAGGCCGAACTTGGCGCTCAAGGGTGCGCGCAGCAGAGGTGTGATCAGGCTCATGGACTACCCCTTCGGATGCATCAGGCGTGGGTTGCTGGCGATCGACAGCACGTCGGCGCCGGTGTTGAGCAGGATGTAGGTGCCGGCGAAGATCAGGCTGCAGGCCTGCACCACCGGGATGTCGCGCTTGGCCACCGAGTCCACCAGCAACTGGCCCAGCCCCGGGTAGACGAACACCACCTCCACCACCACCACGCCCACCACCAGGTACGCCAGGTTCAGCGCCACCACGTTGACGATCGGCGCCAGCGCATTGGGCAAGGCGTGCTTGAAGATGATCCGTGCCGGCGACACGCCCTTGAGCCGGGCCATCTCGATGTAGGGGCTGGCCAGCAGGTTGATCAGCGAGGCGCGGGTCATGCGCATCATCTGCGCGATCACCACCAGGCTCAGGGTCGCCACCGGCAGCACCGACACCTGCAGCACCTCGCCAAGCGAGGCATCCGGCGCCAGGCTGGAGATGCCCGGCAGCCATTCGAGCTTCACCGCGAACACCAGGATCAGGATGTAGGCGACGAAGAACTCGGGGAACGACACCGCGCTCAGCGCCCCGGTATTGAGCAGCCGGTCGAACCAGCTGTTGCGGTACAACGCCGCGAGCATGCCCAGCAGCAGCGCCGTCGGCACCGAGAACAGCGCCGCCAGCAGGGCCAGGCTGAAGGTGTTGCCCAGGCGCGTGCCGACCAGTTCGGCGATCGGCCGCTGGTTGGCCAGCGACACGCCCAGGTCACCGTGCAGCAGGCGCCAGGCCCAGTTGACGAAGCGCTGCAGCGCCGGCAGGTCGAGCCCAAGCTGGGCGCGAAATGCCGCCACCGTTTCCGGGGTGGCCGACTGGCCGAGCATGGCCTGGGCGATATCGCCCGGCAGCATGCCGACGGCCAGGAAGATCACCACCGAGACCGCAAACAGCGACAACAGGCCCAGGGCCAGGCGCTGCACAAGCAGTTTGCCAAGATTGTTCACCGTACAACTCCTTCACTGGATGCAGGGTTCAGCCTTGCGAAACGCGACCGGTTCAGGCCTGCCACCAACGCTCGATCACCCGCAGCCCATCCAGCTCGCCATAGGGCGCGGTCAGCGGGCCATGGGCCACGCGGCTGGAGCGGGCAGCGACGGAGCTGGCGAACAGCGGCACGATCGCCCCGCCGTCATCGCGGCACAGCGCCTGCATCTCGTTGTACATCTCGCGGCGCAGCGGCTCGTTCATCTCGCCGCGGGCGGCGTTGAGCAGCTGGTTGAAGCGCGGGTTGTCCCAGTGTGTCTCGTTCCACGCCGCGCCCTTGGCGTAGCCGATGCTGAACATGCGGTCGGCGGTGAGGCTGGAGTACCAGAACGA
>NZ_DJTF01000008.1:52753-61801 GCF_002438125.1 Pseudomonas sp. UBA6315 | reverse complement strand
CTGAACGCGGCATATTCGATCTTAAGCACGGCATCCAGATCCGCCTCGGTCATCGGGCGGAAACTGATCGAGTCACTCATTCAACGCTCTTCCAGCGCGCCATCAGCTGGCGCATCGCTTGCCAGACGTCCGCCTTGCGCTGCGGCTCGTCCATCAACAGTTCAAGGCCCGGCAACGCCCAGGCATCGCCCAGGCCGTCGAGCTTCAGGGCTTGGTAATAGGCCGTGTCGTCGACGCCGGCGGCGAAGCGCAGCGCCGGCAGGCCGACCAGCCACAGGCAGGTGCAGGGGGCCTCTTCCAGGCGCGCCTGGACGAAACCCTGGACGAAATCACGCGCCGCATCCGGCCCCTGGTCCATGTTGCCGCGCACCAGCAGCGGCCAGCGCACCGGCTCGCCGATGATCTGCGGCGCATCCGGCAGGCCCGCGGCGCGCAGCATGTCCTTGAGCAGCAGGTAGGACGGGTCGCGGCTCTGGAACGGCTGGCCGGTGGCCAGTTCCACCAGCAGCAGGCAGCTGCCGGCGCGCAGCAGTTGCAGCGAGAAACGCGGCGGCGGCACCGGCGCCGGGCGTGGCGCGGGGGCCTGCGGCTCGGCCTCGACGGGCTTGGCAACCGGCTTGGGCGTGCTGCCCGGGCGTGGGATTTCGATTTTCGGGCGTTCGGCGGAACGCGCCTGGGGGGCGGCCGGCGCCTCGCTTGCTGGCGCGGCGGCTGGCCTGCTCTGGAAATCGGCTTCTTCCACCGGAACCTGCGGCATCAGCAGCTCGGGGCGCGACGGTGCGGCGAACGGCAGTTCGGCGCGCGGCAGCCAATGCACCACTTGCATGGCGGAAAGGAAGGCGCGGCGGCGGGGCTCGGTCAGCAAGGCACGGGTATCCGGGGGGAACAAACAGTCGGGCATTCTAACGCTGTTGGCCAGCGAGCGCCGCAACTGGTCGGCAGAAAGTTGTTGTCTTCACCGGCCCCATTGCCGGCAAGCCGGCTCCCACAGGGCTCGATGGTGTACCTGTGGGAGCCGGCTTGCCGGCGATGGGGCCGGTGAATCCCCCAGATAAATCAGGGTTATCCCTCATTACAGACCAAGGGGTGAAATCCTCCCCCCCGGATGCAGTACAATCGCCCCCTTTTTACTTGGCAACGAGTAGACGCCAATGATCGAACCCAAGCGCGTCCTGCGCGCCCTAGCCGAACACTGGGCCCTGATCGAGCCGCTGTGCGAGCGCTTCGACCAAGGCACCCTGAGCCTGGTCGAACTGCGCCAGCAACTGGGCCGCCAGCAAGTGGAAAGCACGCCGCAGGACATCACCCAGCTGCTCGACGTGTGGATCCGCCTGGATATCCTGGTGCCGGTGGCCAAGAGCCCGAACCGTTTCGAGCTCAACGCCCAGATCCACGACTTCCTCGCCTACCTGCGCCGCGAGCACCGCCTGGGCCTGTGCCTGGAGATCGAGGCCTACCTGCGCCACCTGGAGCGCCTGGCCGGGCACATCCAGGATGCCTTCGACAACCGCGACAGCGACGACCTGGCACGCCAGCTGCGCCTGCTCGACATGCGCGTGCGCGATGTGCTCAAGAAGCTCGACAACGACGAGCAGGCGCTGGTGGCCGTGGCCGAACGGGCCAAGACCAGCAACCGCCAGATCCCGCTGCGCCAGCGCTACGCCGAAGTCCTGGCGACCTGGGACGAGTACGTCGAGCCGATGATCCAGCTGGTCAACGCCGACGGCGCCTTCGAACAGGGCGTGCGCAAGGTCGAGACCGTGCTGCTCAAGCTGCTGGGCGAGCAGGCACGCCTGGGCCACCTGGTCGACGACGACATGCTGCTGCGCACCCACGCGCGCATCCTGGAGATGCAGACCAGCGCCCAGCTGACCCTGCGCCACGCTCGTGAACTGCTGCTGCCGCTGCGCGAAGAAGCGCGCCGGCACAACGCCGTGACCCGCGGCGCCGCACTGGCGCTGTCGGTGATCCGGCGCAAGGGCATCGATGCCGTGCCCCAGGCCGCCATGCCGCTGTTCACCCGCCCGCAGAGCACCTTCCTCGGCAGCGCCAGCCAGGTCGAGGCGTATGTCTACGCCCTGGCCCGCTTCGAGCCGAAACCGGCCAAGTTCCCCAAGGCCCACAAGACCCACAGCGGCCCGTTGCCGCGCGCGCCACGCACGGTCAAGGAAATGCTCGAGCGCTGCGAAGACGCCCTGCCGCTGCCCGACCTGATGGTCTGGCTGCTGGAGCAGGAGCCCGAAGGCGCCACCGACGAACTGCTGTACTGGTTCTCGCGCCTGTCGCGGGAGAAGCGCTTCAAGCGCGAGCGCCTGGACCGTCGCGACTACACCACCCACGAACACCTGGTCAGCCTGCGCTCGTTCGCCCTGTCGTCCAGCCGCCAAGCGCAACCTGAAACCAACGCGAGCCCAGCCAATGCATCTTGATCTTTCCGAACTGTCCCAGCTCGCGCCGATCTTCCGCGAGCTGTTCAAAGGTTTCCACGTCAGCCGCCGCGACCCGGAAATGTACGCCCAGCTGTCGAACTTCCAGGACCAGTACCGCACCCTGTTCAAGGCCCTGGGCTTCGAGCTGGTGTGCGATACCCGCGGCTTCTACTACTTCGTCCCCGAGCAGGCCGCCGCCCAGGTCAACAAGACTGCCCAGCGCCTGTCGCTGTTCACCTTCATCCTGGTCGAGCACCTGGCCGACCAGGGCCGCGACCCGATGGCCGTGCTCGACGGCGGCAGCATCGGCCGCGACGAGTTGCCATCGCTGCTGGACAAGTACCGCGACCTGTTCCTGCAGGCCGAAGTGCAAACCGTCGAAGAGCTGGAAGAAAAGATCATGCGCCGCATGACCCAGCTGGGCTTCGCCCATGAGGAAGGCGGCATCTACCGCTTCCTGCCGCCGATGCACCGCTTCCTCGACGTGTGCCTGTCGGTGCAGCAGGACCGCGACCTGGCCGCCAGCCTGCACAGCGACCTGCCGCTGCCGACCCCGGTGCTGGTCGAGGAAGAAAGCCCCGAGGAACTGGCGCGCACCGACGACCCGCTCGACCTGACCCCGTTCGAGGCCGAGGAAAGCGAAGAAGAGGCCCTGGCCCGGGCCATCCGCGAAGAGCAACAGGAGATTGATGCATGAGCCAGGAACGCTACGGCATCCGCCGCTTCGCACTGCTCAACACCGCCGGCTACAGCCTTGGCCTGTTCCCCCTGGAACAACCGCTGTCGGTCTACGGCGCCAACAACCTGGGTAAATCGGCGTCGATCAACGCCCTGCAGTTCCCGATCCTGGCGCGCATGTCGGACATGAGCTTCGGCAAGTACAGCCTGGAGCAGTCGCGCCGCTTCTACTTCGCCAGCGACACCTCGTACATCCTCTGCGAACTGAACCTGCCCCACGGCCCGCACGTGATCGGCGTGGTCGGCCGCGGCCCGGGCGGCGGTTTCGGCCACCAGTTCTTCGCCTACAAAGGTGAACTGGACCTGGCTCACTACCAGAAGAACGACACCTGCCTGCGCCAGAAAGAGCTGTTCACCAACCTCGAGCGCCTGGGCCTGAAAGCCTACGAGCTCAAGCCGGACGAGCTGCGCCGGTTGCTGGTCGGCGGCCACACCTCGGTGCCGCTGGACCTGACCATGATCCCGCTGCGCTCGACCAGCGAGCAGAGCCTGAAAACCTTCCGCGCGCTGTTCATCAACCTGCTGCACATGCGCGAAATCACCGCCGCCAAGCTCAAGCAGCTGTTCCTCGATGCCTTCGAGCACAGCCTGCGCTCGGGCAGCGTCGACTACATCGCCGCCTGCGAAGAAGCCTTCCGCGACGTGCGCCGCATGGAACAGGACTACAACGCCCTGGTCGCCGCCGGCCCGTTGGTCGAGGCCCTGGCCGGCGGCGTGGCCCAGCGCGACATCCTGCGCGGCAAGCTGCACCGCCTTTCGCCATTGCTCGACAACCTGCTGGGCACCTGGCAGGAATACGCCATGGCGCGCAAGGAAGAGCTGGTGATCCAGGCCGAGCACTACCGCGGCGAGCAGGACCGCCTGCAGAACGACCAGCGCGGCGGCACCCAGGAGCTGATGCGCCTGGAGCGTGAAATCACCGGCATCCAGCGCTGGCTGGGCGAGCTGTCGGTGCTCAAGCACCGCTTCGCCCTGGTTGATGACGTCAAGGTCCTGGAGCAGCAACTGCTGGCGGCCAAGGACGCCCACGACGAACTGGCCGGTGCCCTGGCCCAGTCGCGCCAGTTCTCCGCCGAGGACCTCGACGAGCGCGTGCGCGACCTGGAAAAACGCCTCAAGCAGGTCAAGCAGCAGCTCGACCACGCCGACAACAACAGCTACGCACGCCTGCGCGAAGAGTTCTCGCAACAGGACGTCGACCGCCTGATGCGCCTGTTCAACGGCGCACTGTTCAGCCTGCCGCTGGGTGAGCGCGGCATCGAGCTGGACGACAGCGACCTGTGGGTGAAATCCCTGGAAGCGGTGCTCGACGGCTTCAAGGGCGAGCGCTTCGAAGCCCCTGGCATCTCCATCGACATCTCGCACATCGACCCACCGGCCCTACAGGCCCTGGCCGACCGCGCGGCCCTGCGCGACCAGAAGGACCGCCTGGAGCGCGAGCTCAAGCAGCTCAAGACCCAGCAGTCGGTTGCCGCCGACCGCAACGCCTCCAAGGCCCAGACCGAGGCGCTGTACCAGCAGGTGCTGGACGCCCAGAAGGCCCTGGAAGACTACCGCCGCAGCGAGACCCTGGCCGCCGAGGAGCCGGAGAAGCTCGAGCAACTGGCGCAGCTCGAAGCCGCCCAGGACGAGCTCAAGCGCTCCAGCGATGCCTTCACCGAGCGCGTCCAGCAGCTGTCGGCCAAGCTGCAGCTGGTCGGCCGCCAGATCGGCGACCTGGAGTCCAAGCAGCGCACCCTGGAAGACGCCCTGCGCCGCCGCCAGCTGCTGCCCGCCGACCTGCCGTTCGGCACGCCGTTCATGGAAGCGGTCGACGACTCCATGGACAACCTGCTGCCGCTGCTCAACGACTACCAGGACAGCTGGCAGGGCCTGCAGCGCGTCGACAACCAGATCGAGGCGCTGTACGCCCAGGTGCGCCTCAAGGGCGTGGCCAAGTTCGACAGCGAAGACGACATGGAGCGCCGCCTGCAGCTGCTGGTGAACGCCTACGCGCACCGCACCGACGAAGCCCTGACCCTGGCCAAGGCGCGCCGCGCCGCAGTCACCGACATCGCCCGGACCTTGCGCAACATCCGCAGCGACTACGACAGCCTCGAGCACCAGCTGGCCCTGTTCAACCGCGAGATCAACAAGCGCCAGGTGTCGAACCTGGAGAGCTTCCGCGTGGTGCTGGCGCCGAACAAGGAAGCGCTCAAGCACATCGACCAGATCATCCACAGCGCCGGCCAGTACGAGGAAGGCGAGACCCTGTCGGTGTTCGACCTGACGCAAAGCGCAGAGCAAGACCACAAGAACGAAGAGGCCAAGGAATACCTGGCACGGCTGGTGGCGGCCAACCACAACCAGCTGGGCCTGAAGGACCTGTTCGAGCTGGCGTTCGAGATCACCAAGATCAACAGCCAGCCGGTGATCCACGCCGACATCGACGGTGCCGCCTCCAACGGCACCACCATGACCATCAAGGCGCTGACCAACATGTACCTGTTGCTGCACCTGATGGACCGCGACCTGGCCGGGCGCATTCGCCTGCCGTACTACCTCGACGAGGCGGCGGACATCGACGAACGCAACCAGGCGGCGTTGCTGGAAACCAGCCTGCAGCTGGGCTTCGTGCCGATTCTGGCGAGCGTGAAGCCGCAGGTGTCGGCGCGGGTGGCGATCGATCTTGAAGGTGGCAGCGGGCCGAATGGCATCTACATCGACGAGGCCGACTGGAAGTACATCAGCCGGCTGGATGAGGTGAAGGCGATCGTGCGGGAGGATGAGGCCGAGGAGTTGGCCTGATCGGTGTAACGGGGCCGCTTTGCGGCCCCATCGCCGGCAAGCCGGCTCCCACAGAGGGATTTCCAGTGCTCTTGAGGGCTGTGGAGATCAGTGTGGGAGCTGGCTTGCCAGCGATTGGAGGCCAAAGGCCTCCCAGCTAGATCAATGCGCCCAAGGCAGGATCGGAATCGCCGTCACCGCATTCTGCGGGCTGCCTTCGATCATGCGGTCGCTATACACCAGGTACACCAGCGTATTGCGCTTCTTGTCCAGAAAACGCACCACCTGCATGGTCTTGAACACCAGCGAGGTGCGCTCCTTGAACACCTCCTCACCGTCCTTCAACTCCCCCTTGAAGCTGATCGGCCCCACCTGACGGCAGGCGATCGACGCCTCCGCCCGATCCTCGGCCAGCCCCAGGCCACCCTTCACACCGCCAGTCTTGGCCCGCGACAGGTAGCAGGTCACACCCTCGACCTTGGGGTCGTCGAACGCCTCGACGACGATGCGATCGTTTGGCCCGACGAACTTGAACACGGTGGACACCTGGCCGATTTCCTCGGCCCCGGCCACCATCGGCAAGGCCAGCGCCAGCACCGCCAACGCGCGCGTGAACAGGCTCATACCAGCACCAGGTTGTCGCGGTGCACCAGCTCCGGCTCTGCGCTGTAACCGAGCAGGGCCTCGATGGCATCGGACGGCTGGCCAATGATCTTCTGTGCTTCCAGCGCACTGTAGTTGGCCAGGCCACGGGCCACTTCAAGGCCATCGGGGCCGACGCAGACCACCATCTCGCCACGGCGGAAACTGCCCTGCACGGTCTTCACGCCGACCGGCAGCAGGCTCTTGTTGGCGGCACGCAGCGCTTGCACGGCACCGGCGTCGAGCACCAGGGTGCCACGGGTTTGCAGGTGGCCGGCCAGCCACTGCTTGCGCGCTGCCAGCATGCCGCGCTCGGGCGACAGCAGCGTGCCCAGGCGTTCGCCGGCCTTGAGGCGGTCGAGCACGCGCTCGATGCGCCCGCCGATGATGATGGTGTGGGCACCGGAACGGGCTGCCAGACGCGCGGCGCGCAGCTTGGTCTGCATGCCGCCACGGCCCAGGGCGCCGCCGGTACCGCCGGCCACGGCGTCGAGCGACGGGTCGTCGGCGCGAGCTTCGTAGATCAGCTGGGCTTCGGGGTTGTTGCGCGGGTCGGCATCGAACATGCCGTCGCGGTCGGTGAGGATCACCAGCAGGTCGGCTTCGACCAGGTTGGCCACCAGCGCGGCCAGGGTGTCGTTGTCGCCGAAACGGATCTCGTCGGTGACCACGGTGTCGTTCTCGTTGATCACCGGCACCACGCCGAGGTCGACCAGGGTACGCAAGGTGCTGCGGGCGTTGAGGTAACGCTTGCGGTCGGACAGGTCGTCGTGGGTCAGGAGGATCTGCGCGGTGTGCTTGCCGTGCTCGCCGAAGCTCGACTCCCAGGCTTGCACCAGGCGCATCTGGCCGATCGAGGCAGCCGCCTGCAGCTCGTTCATCGCGCTCGGTCGCGAGCTCCAGCCCAGCTGGCTCATGCCCGCTGCCACGGCCCCGGAGGAGACCAGCACCAACTCCACGCCCGCCTCACGCAGCGCGACCATCTGCTCGACCCACACGGCCATGGCGCCGCGGTCGAGGCCCTTGCCATCCGCCGTGAGCAGCGCACTACCGATCTTCACGACCCAGCGCTTGGCGCCAGTCACCTTGCTTCGCATCTTGTCTTCCAACCTATGTCGAATCTGTAGATACCGTAGATACAAAAACGCCGCTCCAAAGAGCGGCGTTTAGTGTACTGCAACCGATCAGTCGCGCACGTAAATGATTTCCGGGCCGTCTTCGTCGTCCTCGAAATCATCGTCCCAGGCATCGTCGTCGCCGATGTCGTGCACGCTCTTGACGCCGGTACGGCGCAGGGTGCGTGCGTCGTCCAGGGCCTGCAGCTGGGCACGGGCTTCGTCTTCGATGCGCTGGTCGAGCTCGGCCAGCTCCTCGGCGTAGGCCGGGTCGTTGGCCAGGCGGTCGGCGCGGTCTTCGATGTAGCGCATTAGGTCGTGGCTGAGCTGCTCGGTGCCCTGCTTGGCGATGGCCGAGATCACGTAGACCGGGCCTTCCCACTGCAGGCGCTCGACCACTTCCTTGACCCGCTCGTCACGCTCGTCGTCCATCAGCATGTCGGCCTTGTTCAGCACCAGCCAGCGCTCGCGGTCGGTCAGCGACGGGCTGAAGCGGGTCAGCTCGTTGATGATCACCTCGGCGGCATCGGCCGGGCTGCTGCCATCGAGCGGCGCCAGGTCGACCAGGTGCAGCAGCACGCGGGTACGCGCCAGGTGCTTGAGGAAGCGGATACCCAGGCCGGCACCGTCGGAGGCGCCTTCGATCAGGCCGGGGATGTCGGCGATGACGAAGCTCTTCCAGCGGTCGACGCTGACCACGCCCAGGTTCGGCACCAGGGTGGTGAACGGGTAGTCGGCGACTTTCGGCTTGGCGGCCGACACCGAACGGATGAAGGTGCTCTTGCCGGCATTCGGCAAACCGAGCAGGCCGACATCGGCCAGTACCTTCAGCTCCATCTTCAGGTCGCGCTGGTCACCCGGCTTGCCGGGGGTGGTCTGGCGCGGCGCACGGTTGGTGCTGGACTTGAAACGGGTGTTGCCCAGGCCGTGCCAGCCGCCTTGGGCGACCATCAGCTTCTGGCCTGGGGTGACCAGGTCACCGATCACTTCCTGGGTCGAGGCGTCGATCACGGTGGTGCCGACCGGCACGCGCAGGAACAGGTCTTCACCCTTCTTGCCGGTGCAGTCGGTGCTGCCACCGTTGGAGCCGCGCTGGGCTTCATGGTGACGGGTGTAGCGGTAGTCGACCAGGGTGTTGAGGTTTTCGTCGGCCACCATGTACACCGAACCACCATCACCACCGTCGCCGCCGTTGGGGCCACCGTTCTCGATGAACTTCTCGCGACGGAAGCTCATGCAACCGTTGCCGCCGTCACCGGCCTTGACCCGAATGGATACTTCGTCAACAAACTTCATTCAAAAACCGCCTCTCGTCGACCGACGAGCTGAATACCTAAAAAACCTGAGGCTCTTGCAAA
>NZ_DJTF01000008.1:0-52647 GCF_002438125.1 Pseudomonas sp. UBA6315 | reverse complement strand
CGACGATGCTCACGTAACGGCGGTTGAACTCGCCTTTCTTCTCGAACTTGATCACGCCTTCGATCTTGGCGAACAGGGTGTGATCCTTGCCCATGCCAACGCCGTAACCGGCGTGGAACTGGGTGCCGCGCTGACGGACGATGATGTTGCCGGCCTTGACGACCTGGCTGCCATACATCTTCACGCCAAGGCGTTTCGATTCTGAGTCGCGACCGTTACGGGTACTACCACCAGCCTTCTTGTGAGCCATGGTTCAATTCTCCAAATAAATTCAGGGGATCTAGGGGATTAAGCCTGGATGCCGGTGATTTTGATCTCGGTGAACCACTGGCGGTGGCCCATACGCTTCATGTGGTGCTTACGGCGACGGAACTTGATGATGCGTACTTTATCGTGACGGCCTTGCGAAACGACTTCGGCAACAACTTTAGCGCCAGCGACGACTGGAGCGCCGATGGTGACTTCTTCACCGTTGGCAACCAGCAGAACGCGATCGAAAGTCACGGATTCGCCAGTGGCGACTTCCAGCTTTTCGATCTTGAGGAATTCACCTTCAGCGACTTTGTACTGCTTGCCGCCGGTAACGATTACTGCGTAAGACATGGGTATTTCTCCGATAATCCTGCTCACCCAGCGCTTTATATGATGAGTATTGGCTGGCATGGCTGCATGGGGCTGGAACGGCCCGGTGCAATTGCGTAAGGCAGGTGCTGCCCAGGAAGTTAGGGTGCGCGATTGTACGCAACCACGCCTGGCCTTGCAAGTGCCGGCCCCGGCCCACGGGCAGCGCGCCTTGACACACCGGAACCCGCGACCTAGCATGCCGCGCAACCTCAATGGAGCAGCCGATGCAACCCCAAACCTTCTACCGCGCGGTAGCTGACGATTTCAGCGCCGTCGACGAGATCATCAAGAAGCAGCTGACCTCGCGCGTGCCGCTGGTATCGAAGATCGGCGACTATATCACCTCGGCCGGCGGCAAGCGCCTGCGTCCCCTGCTGGTGCTGCTCTGCGGCAAGGCCCTGGGCCGCGAGGGCGACGACCTGCGCCTGCTGGCGGCGACCATCGAATTCCTGCACACCGCCACCCTGCTGCATGACGACGTGGTCGACATGTCCGGCATGCGCCGTGGCCGCTCCACCGCCAACGCGCTGTGGGGCAACGCGCCGAGCGTGCTGGTGGGCGACTTCCTTTATTCGCGCTCGTTCGAAATGATGGTCGAGCTGGGCTCGATGCCGGTCATGCAGATCTTGTCCAAGGCCACCCGGGTGATCGCCGAGGGCGAAGTGCTGCAACTGTCGCGCGTGCGCGATGCCAGCACCACCGAGGAAGTCTACATGGACGTCATCCGCGGCAAGACCGCGATGCTGTTCGAAGCCTCGACCCACAGCGCCGCCGCGCTGGCCCAGGCGAGCGAAGCTCAGCGCGAGGCCCTGCGCACCTTCGGCGACCACCTGGGCGTGGCCTTCCAGCTGGTCGACGACCTGCTCGACTACAAGGGCGATTCGCAGACCCTGGGCAAGAACGTCGGCGACGACCTGGCCGAAGGCAAGCCGACCCTGCCGCTGATCTACACCATGCGCGAAGGCACGCCTGAACAGGCAGCGCTGGTGCGCAAGGCGATCCAGAAGGGTGGCCTGGAAGACCTGGAGCAGATCCGCGAGGCGGTGGAAGCCTCCGGTGCGCTGGACTACACCGCGCAGTTGGCTCGCGACTACGTGGCCAAGGCCATCGAGTGCCTGGAAGTGCTGCCGGCCAGCGAATACCGGGATGCACTGGTCGAGCTGAGTGAATTTGCCGTAGCGCGCACGCACTGATATCGCGTCGCCCTCTTCGCGGGACAAGCCCGCTCCCACAGGCCGCCACAACGAGGCACCTGGGGGAGCGGGCTTGTCCCGCGATGCTTTTGGGCAGACGAAAACACATCTTGCAAAAAACCTTATACAATATGCGCCTTTACCGCCTGTCTGTTTAAGGAACTGAAGTGAGCACTCTGCCAGCCTGTCCGAAATGCAATTCCGAATACACCTATGAGGATGGCACTCAGCTGATCTGCCCCGAATGCGCCCACGAGTGGTCGGCCAACGGCGAAGCCGAAGCGGCCAGCGACGATGTGGTGAAGAAGGACTCGGTCGGCAACGTGCTGCAGGACGGCGACACCGTCACCGTGATCAAGGACCTCAAGGTCAAGGGTTCGTCCCTGGTGGTCAAGGTCGGCACCAAGGTCAAGAACATCCGCCTGTGCGACGGCGACCACGACATCGACTGCAAGATCGACGGCATCGGCGCCATGAAGCTGAAGTCGGAATTCGTGCGTAAGGTCTGATTGCACAAATCCGCCAATTGGCACTTGCTATTCTGATAATAAGAATTATTCTCATTGGAACCGCTATCCAAGGAGAATAGCCATGACTTATCTGATAGACGCCTGGCTGGACCGCCCCCACCCCTACCTGCGCATTCTTCACCGGGAAACCGGTGAGGTGTGCGCCGTGCTCGAAGAAGAAGCGCTGGATGAATTGCGCGACCAGGGCGACCTGGACCTCGACGGGCTGAACTCGAGCGAGCCGGTGGTGCTCAAGGAGCTGGTGCGAAACCTGTTTCTGTTCTGCTATGCGAGGGCGTTGCGCCCTGGGGGGACAGACTGGAATTGAGGCCGGCAGGGCCGGCCTCATCGCCGGCAAGCCGGCTCCCACAGGTACATCAAAAGGCTTGGAAACTGTGCTGTACCTGTGGGAGCGGGCTTGCCCGCGAAGGGGCCGCAAAGCGGCCCCAAGGGCATTACAGAACGTCGAGCAGCTCGACGTCGAACACCAGCACGCTGTGCGGCGGGATGCTGCCAACGCCTTGGGCGCCGTAGGCCAGCTCGCTCGGCACGTACAGGCGCCATTTGCTGCCAGCGTTCATCAGCTGCAGGGCTTCGGTCCAGCCAGCGATCACGCCGCCAACCGGGAATTCGGCAGGCTGGCCACGATCGTAGGAGCTGTCGAACACGGTGCCGTCGATCAGGGTGCCGTGGTAGTGGGTGCGAACGTTGCTCTCGCGGGTCGGCTTGGCGCCTTCACCGGCGGTCAGCACTTCGAACTGCAGGCCCGAAGCCAGGGTGGTGATGCCATCGCGCTTGGCGTTCTCGACCAGGAATTCCTTGCCGGCAGCAGCGGCGGCTTCGGCCTTGGCGGCAGCTTCGGCTTGCATCAGTTCACGGATGACTTTGAAGCTGGCCGACAGGTCGGCTTCGCTGACGCGGCTGTCGGCGCCGTTGAAGGCGTCGGTCAGGCCAGCCAGGATGGCGTCCAGGCTGACACCCGGTGGTGGGTTGTCGCGCAGTTGGCCGCCCAACTGACGGCCGATGCCGTAGCTGACGCGAGTTTCGTCGGTGGACAGGTTGAGTTCGGACATGGTCGTGCTCCACTGCAGGGCGCAGTGCAGCCGCGCCCTTGATGAAAAGGGCGAGCAGCCTAGCACACTGGGCCGCTGCGAGCAGCTACCAGGCAGAACGCTGGGAAATCGGCACCTTGAGGTCTTCTTCCGGGTGGCTGCCCATGCCGCACATTTCATCCTGCACAGACCAATGCACCAGGTTCATGGAGACCATCGGGATGGTCTGCAGCACCTTGCGCGCATCCTCCACCGAACGTACCCGCAAGCGCTTGCCGCGGGTATCGGCCAGGGGGTGGGCATGGCCCTTGACCCGGGCCTCGATCAGGTAGTCGCCGCCTTCGATGGCAATCAGGTTGACTTCGTCGACATGGCCGGCCCTGGCCTCGGTATTGAGCTGATGCAGGTTCATGGGAGCACCTCGCTGGTGGGAACCACGCATGAGTGCTCATTTTTTGTACGGGGGCGGGGAATACACAAGGCATAACTGACGCCGCTCGTCAGTTGGACCGCGCTGGCCCCATCGCCGGCAAGCCGGCTCCCACAAGTTCTGCACCGTACTTGTGGGAGCGGGCTTGCCCCGCGAAAGGGCCCGAGAGAGGGCTCAGTGCTTGGTCAGTTTGTCCAGGTAGCCCATGCAGAACGCCGAGACCACGAAGGTCATGTGGATGATCACGTACCACATCAGGTAATCGGTGGAGATGTTCTGCGCATCCATGAACACCCGCAGCAGGTGAATGGACGAAATCGCCACGATCGAGGCGGCCACCTTCATCTTCAGCGACGAGGAGTCCATCTTGCCCAGCCAGTTGAGCTTCTCCTTGCTTTCGTCGATGTCCAGCTGCGACACGAAGTTCTCGTAGCCGGAGATCATCACCATCACCAGCAGGCCACCCACCAGCGACATGTCGATCAGCGAGAGGATCACCAGGATCAGGTCGGCTTCGCTCAGGGCAAAGACGTTGGGCAGGACGTGGATCACTTCCTGGAAGAATTTCAGCGCCAGGGCCAGCAGGCCGAGGGACAAACCGAAGTAGATGGGGGCGAGCAGCCAGCGCGAGGCATACATCGCGTTTTCGAGAATACGTTCCATGGAGGGTTTGGGACTCGTCAGGTGACTGGAAAAGCGAGCGCGAGTATAGCCAGCCACCTGTGACAGCAAAAGCCTGGTTTCGCCGGCAACACGGCTCCCGCAGGTACTGGTGGGAGCCGGCTTGCCGGCGATGAGGCCAGCGAAGATTCTCAGGATTCAGGATGGAACTGGTAATCCCCAAGGTTGCGACAGCGTTCGCCATTGATGCGCCGTAGCTGGGCCTGCAGGTGCAAGGTCCAGATCTGCGGCCCCTCGGTCACCTGGTACCCATGCAGGGTCAGGCTGTCGACGATGGCATTGAGCACCGACTCGGCCACCAGCGGCCCATGGAAAGGCCCCTGCGCCTTGATTGCCGAGGGTTGCTCGCCAGACATGCCGGCGGCGAACAGCAAGGTCCACATGCCGTTGTCCCCGGCCAGCGGGCGGATGCTGCATTCGATGCGAGTCACCAGGCCCAGGCACTGGCGAGTAAGGCTGAGGTTGCGCATGGCCGCGTCCCCTCCAATGAGCCCTGTTCAGCCTGAAACCCCCAGGCTGTTTCCATCCTGAACGCTGATGCCGTCCTTAAGTTCCAGCATAGAAGAACGGCACAGAAAGATGGAAAACCGGCGCTGAACGGTAGCACATGGCCGCCAGCGCCGATTTATTGACTCAGGCAGGTTTCGCCTGGGCAATCACCTCTTCCAGGCGTTCCTTTTCCGCCTTCTCGATCTCTTCCTCGCTGATCATCTCGGCGATCTCGCGCAGGCGCTCGACCACCCGGGCGTTGACGCTGCCTTCGGTGAACTGGCCCTTGTCGTCCAGCTCGCCGGCGTCCTCGCCCACCAGCAGGCTCAGTGCCTCGTCGGCCTGGCTGACTGCGTAGACATGGAACTGGCCATTCTCCACCGCCTGCAACACGCGCTCATCCAGCATCAGGGTGGCGACGTTGGCACGCGGGATGATCACCCCCTGCTCGCCGGTCAGGCCGCGGGCCTCGCAGAGGCGGAAGAAGCCCTCGATCTTCTCGTTGACCCCACCCACCGCCTGCACTTCACCGAACTGGTTGATCGAGCCGGTGATGGCGAAGCACTGCTTGAGCGGCGTGCGCGACAGCGCCGAGATCAGCGTGCAGGCCTCACCCAGGGATGCGCTGTCGCCGTCCACGTAGCCGTAGGACTGCTCCAGGGCGATGCTGGCGGAAATGGCCAGGGGGAATTCCTGGGCATAGCGGCTGCCCAGGTAACCGGTGAGGATCATCACCCCCTTGGAGTGGATCGGCTGGCCCAGGTTGACCTCGCGCTCGATGTCGACGATGCCGCTGCCGCCCGGGTAGACGGTGGCGGAAATCCGCGCCGGCATGCCGAACGCCGAGTCGCCCACTTCCAGCACGGTAAGGCCGTTGCACTTGCCGATCGCCGCGCCTTCGCTGTCGATCAGGATGATGCCGGCGAGCATGTCGTCGAGCACCCGCTGCGAAACGCGGCCGGTGCGCGTGGCCTTGGCCTTGAGCGCGCGCTCGATGTGGCCGGCGTCGGTCATCTCGTCGCTGGCCAGGTGGCGAATGAAATCGGCCTCGCTGACCAGCTGGAACAGGTCGCCGATGCGCGCCGACAGGCGCGACTGGTTTTCCGCCAGGCGCGCGCTGTAGGTGGCCAGGCGCGCCACCGCATCGCTGGTCAGCGGCGCCATGCCCTCCTCGTTGGTGCGGGTGCGCAGCAACTGGGCGAACTGCTCCAGGTTCTCGTCGACCATGGGCATGTCTTCGTCGAAGTCCACCAGCACCCGGAACATCTCCTGGAAGTCCGAGTCGTGGTCCTGCAGCGCGTAGTACAGCTGGCGCGAGCCGATGATCACCAGCTTGACGTTGAGCGGGATCATCTGCGGCGTCAGGCTGACCGTGGCGACCCGGCCCAGCTCGCCCAGCGGCGACTCCATCTTCAGCTTGCGCGACTGCAGGGCGCGCTTGAGCGCATCCCAGACGAACGGCTCGCCGAGCATCTTCTCCGCTTCAAGGATCAGGAAGCCGCCATTGGCGCGGTGCAGCGCACCCGGGCGCAACTGGCGGTAGGAGGTGTACAGCGCGCCCTGGTCGGTGCTGTATTCGATGCGGCCGAACAGGTTGTCGTAGGTGGGGTGCGGCTCGAACACCACCGGCGCACCGCCGTCGGCGTAGTGGCCCACCACCAGGCTCGGGGCGTACTGCTCTTCGAGCAGCTTGCGCGCCACGGCGTCGGTCTTGCTGTCGTCGACCAGTTGCTCGACCACGGTGCGCAGCAGGTTCAACTGCACCGACTGCAGGTAGGCACACACGGCCGCGTTCTCGGCGTACTTTTCCGACAACGGCGCCAGCAGCGGCTGCAGGGCCAGGGTGATGGTTTCTTCGTTGAGCTGGCGCAGCTGGTTGTTCGACTCGCGCTTCCACTGCGGCAGGCTGGCCAGTTCTTCGTTCAGACGCTCTTCGAGCAGGGCGATGTCTTCATGGAACTGCTCGCGCACCGCTTCCGACAGCTGGGCGAATTCGGCTTCGTCCAGCGCCTTGCCGTCGGCCATCGGAGTGAAGGCGACGTTGCTGGCGTCGCGGTACAGGGCCACGTCCTTTTCCAGCGACGCGCGCTCGATCACATCCAGGGCGCGGTCGTAACGCTGGTTGAAGGCGCGGTCGATGGCGCCTTTCTTCTGCTGGTACGACGGGTGCTCGAACACCGCCGGGAAGGTGGCCAGCAGGTTGTCGATCAGCCCGCCCATGTCGCTGATGAACTCCGCGGCGCTGCCCGAAGGCAACTCCAGGGCCCGCGGCTCGCGGGTGTCGTCGAAGTGGTTGACGTAGACCCAGTCGGCCGGGGTCTGCTGGCGCTTGCCCTCGGCCTTGAGGTAGCGCTTGACGAACGAGAAGCGGCCGGTGCCGGGCTCGCCCATCACGTAAACGTTGTAGCCAGGGCGTGGCATGGCCACGCCGAACTGCAGGGCCTCGACAGCACGCTCCTGGCCCAGGACACCACGAAACGGCTCCAGATCGTCGGTATGGGTAAAGGCAAACTGCTCGGGGGAGAAACGCCGGGTCAGGGCTTCAGGCGCAAGACGCAGGCGCGCAGCGACAGGATCGGGCATTGGGTTTCCTTACTTCGGCGGGGCAGATACGCAGCATTCTGGCGCCGCCCGCGCGCGCCTTGCAAGGCTCGGCCGGACTTTATGTCGCAGGCGCGCTGGCGTAGTTCAGAAGCAAATTTTTCGCAATGAATGACGCAACCTTTAGATCGTGCCTAAACTCCAAGCTGCGCGGGTGGGTGAAACGCTTTCCCGACTTGGCAACCGAGTTGCCAGAAACCCTGACCCTTGGTTAAGACAAATAGAGAACAAATGCTATGAAACGGATTCTTCTGGGTACTCTGTTCACCGTGGTCTCCCTCAACGCCATGGCCGAAGCGCCAGGTGGCCCGAATTGCGGCTGGGGCAACATGCTGTTCGAAGGCCAGCGCGGCACTCCGGCTCACTTCCTCGCTTCCACCACCAACGGCACCTCCGGCAACGCCACCTTCGGCATGACCTCCGGCACCAACGGCTGCTCCACCAAGGCCTCGCTGACCTATGGCGGCAAGTCCTGGTTCGCCATGAACGGCATGATGAACGAGCTGTCCGAAGACATGGCCATGGGCCAGGGCGAAGCCCTGACCACCTATGCCGTGGTCCTCGGCGTGGCACCGGAAGACCGCGGCTACTTCGCTTCGGTCGCCCATCAGCACTTCAACCAGATCTTCAGCAGCGCCGACGTGACTGCCGAGACTGTGCACAGCAACACCCTGGCCGTTCTGAAGAGCGACCCACGCCTGGCCAAGTACGCTACCGAGGCCTAAGCGCAGCTACTCCCGCCCCACCCCGGGGCGGGTTTCGCCTTTTCGGCATCGTTTAGAAGTAGTTGCCCGATATGCTCAAACGCTTCGCTTACCTGGCGCTGTGTGTCTGCGCCCACGTCCAGGCTGCACCGGTGCTGGACGACGCCCGCGTGCAACAACTGGCCAACACCCCCTACTGGATCGCCCTGGGCCACTACGAAACCGCCAAGCTCGGCGGCTGGCGCAGCTATGTGGACGATCACGCCTACTTCCTCGCCGAAGATGGCGCGCACCACCCGGACCAGGAACTGCGCGCCACGGTACAGGCGCTGTACGCCCCGGCCGAGCTGGGCGACAAGCACGCCCAGTGCGTGTTCCCCGCGCGCACCCGCTGGCTGCGCGAGCAGCTTGACCTGCAAGGCCTGCCGCAACCGGACTGCCAGGAATTCAAGACCTGGTACAAATCGATCGACCCGCACAGCGCCGCGTTGATCTTCCCGGCCGCCTACCTGAACAGCCCCTCCTCGATGTTCGGCCACACCCTGCTGCGCATCGACCAGTCCAACACCCGCAGCGACGACACCACGCTGCTGAGCTACGCCATCAACTTCGGCGCCTATATCGAAGGCAGCGACAACAGCATCCTGTATGCCTGGAAGGGCCTGATGGGCGGCTATCCCGGCCTGTTCGCGCTGATGCCCTACCAGGAAAAACTCTCCGAATACCGCAGCCTGGAAAACCGCGACCTGTGGGAATACCAGCTGGACCTGACGCCGGAAGAAACCGGGCGCATGGTCGAACACGTGTGGGAACTCAAGCAGATCCAGTTCGACTATTTCTTCTTCGACGAAAACTGCTCCTACCGCCTGCTGGAGTTGCTGCAGGTGGCCCGGCCGAGCCTGGACCTGACCTCGCAGTTTCCGCTCACCGCCATCCCCACCGACACGGTGAAAGCCGTCAAGCAGTCGGGGCTGGTGGCCAGTGAAACCTACCGCCCTTCGCGCGAACGCGAACTGCTGGCCCGCGCCGAGCCGCTGGACGCTGACGAAAAACGCCAGGTGCTGGCCGTGAGCGCCGACACCGCGCAACTGCAAAGCCCTGCCTTCACCGCCCTGCCCCGCGAGCGCCAGGCGCTGGTGCAGGATGCCGCGTACCGCCTGGAGCGTTACCGGGCCAACGGCCAGGAGCGCGACCCTGGCCAGGCCACCCGCAGCTTCGAGCTGCTGCGGGCGATCAACCGCAACCCGCCGCCGCCGCTGCAGATCGAACGCCCTGGCCTGCCGGAAGACGGCCACGACTCGCGCACCTGGCAACTGGGCGTGGGCACCCGCGAAGACCGCGCCTACGCCGAGTACGGCCTGCGCATGGCCTACCACGACCTCAACGACAACGCCTACGGCTTCCCGCTGGGCGCGCAGATCGAGATCCTCCAGCTCAAGCTGCGCCAGTACGAAGGCAACGACTGGCAGGTGCAGCGCCTGGACCTGGCCACCATCCGCTCGCTGACGCCCCGCAACGAGCTGCTCAAGCCCTGGTCGTGGCAAGTGGCCGGCGGCCTGGAGCGGGTGCCGGGCAAGCATGACGACGAGGTGCTGGTGAGCCATGTGAACGGTGGCGCCGGGGGCACCTGGCAGTTGGCCGATGGCTTGCTGGGCTTTGCCCTGGGCACCGTGCGGGTCGAGCACCACAACGACTTCGCCCAGTTCATCGCCCCGGCGGCGGGGTTCAATGGCGGGCTGCTGTGGCGCAACGGGCTGGGCAACCTGACGCTGGAGGCCAAGGGCGACTACTTCACCAATGGCGAGGTGCGGCGCAGCGTGAGCTTGAACCAGCAGTGGGAGATCAGCCAGAACCTGGGGTTGAGGCTCAGTGCTGCGCGGGAGTTCAGCCACCTGGCCACGGCGCAGAACGAGGTGATGCTGGAGCTCAAGTGGTATCACTATTGAGGGTGACTGTACTGGCCCTATCGCCGGCAAGCCGGCTCCCACAATGGATCTCACAGCCCTGAGACCTGTGTGGGAGCCGGCTTGCCGGCGATAGGGTCAGCACAAGCAACAATGTGAACCAACCGACGCTTTGACACTGT
Source organism: Pseudomonas sp. UBA6315 (assembly GCF_002438125.1). Classification (NCBI taxonomy): domain Bacteria; kingdom Pseudomonadati; phylum Pseudomonadota; class Gammaproteobacteria; order Pseudomonadales; family Pseudomonadaceae; genus Pseudomonas; species Pseudomonas sp. UBA6315. Next base: position 42,278 of record NZ_DJTF01000008.1, on the reverse strand, counting down.
TTTGACAGCTCCACGACAAATGCCCACCTAGACTTTCACGTATCACTCAGAGGGTCTGGAAGGTCATGTCGCGGTACTGGTTCGGCGTATGCATCGCCTTGTTGCTGTCAGGTTGCGAAACCACCCACGAGCAGATGCTCAGCCAAGGTTACCCCCCCTCCTACGCCGACGGCTTCCAGGACGGCTGCAGCAGTGGCCGCCAGGCCGCCGGGGTCATGGCCGGCGACTTTCGCAAGGATGTCCCGCGCTACCTGCACAACCGCCAGTACGAAACCGGCTGGGACGATGGCTTTCGCCAGTGCAACGCCATGAAGAACAGCGAGGACGAACGCCAGTACCGAGACCGCTACTGGGACGAACGCGACCGCGAGTGGCAGCAGGAAAAGGACCGCGACGCCGCACGTGCCTACCGCCACGATTAGGTCGCAAACGAGCATCCGTTGAAACCCGCAGCCTGTCACCATGGTCTCCAGCACAAGGAGGCCCACCATGAGCCGAGCATTCGTCAACGAAGACCAGGCCGCCGCCCAGGCCGACCAACCGGTGGAGCGGCGCGTCAGCGACCAGCCCAACTACCTCACCGCCAGCGGCCTGCGCCAGCTGCAACAGCGCGTGGCCGAGCTCAATGCCCTGCGCAACCAATTACAGGGCCAGGGTGAAGGCGCAGACAAGCAGCGCCTGGCCGACACCGAGCGCGACCTGCGCTATTTCAGCGCCCGGGTGCAAAGCGCGCAGGTGGTGCCCGCCGCTACCTCGCTGAGCAAGGTGCAGATCGGTAGCCGGGTGAGCTTTGTCGATGAACAGGGCCAGGCGCATGAGGTGCGGCTGGTGGGAGAAGATGAGGCCGATGCCGGCCGCGGGCTGATCAACTGGGGCTCACCGCTGGGGCGGGCGCTGCTGGGCGCCAGCCCCGGCGATGAAGTGGTGTGGCGACGACCTGCAGGTGATCAATCGATCGAGGTCGTCGCCATCGCGCCTGATGCTTAAACCACGCCCTGGGCCAGCATGGCGTCGGCGACCTTGACGAAGCCGGCGATGTTGGCGCCCTTCACGTAGTTGATCTTGCCATCGGCCTCTTCGCCGTAATGCACGCAGGCATGGTGAATCGACTGCATGATGTTGTGCAGCTTGCTGTCCACTTCACCTGCGGTCCACAGCAGGCGCATGGCGTTCTGCGACATCTCCAGGCCCGACACGGCCACGCCGCCGGCGTTGGAGGCCTTGCCCGGGGCATAGAGGATGCCGGCATCGATGAAGATATCCACAGCCTCCAGGGTGGTCGGCATGTTGGCGCCTTCGGCCACGCAGATGCAGCCGTTGCGCAGCAGGGTGCGGGCGTCTTCGCTGTCCAGCTCGTTCTGCGTGGCGCATGGCAGGGCGATGTCGCACGGCAGGCTCCACGGGGTCTGGCCCTTGCGGAACTCAAGGCCGAAGCGCTCGGCCAGCTCGCTGATACGGCCGCGCTTGACGTTCTTGAGCTCCATCAGCGCATCCCACTGCTCGTCGGTCAGGCCCGCTTCGGCGTACAGGGTGCCTTCGGAGTCCGACAGCGAGATGACCTTGCCACCCAGGTCCATGACCTTGCGCGCAGCGTACTGGGCCACGTTGCCCGAACCCGAGACCGCCACGCGGCGGCCATCGATGCGCAGGTTCTGGCGCTTGAGCATTTCTTCGGCGAAGTACACGCAGCCGTAGCCGGTGGCCTCGGGGCGGATCAAGCTGCCGCCGTAGGTCATGCCCTTGCCGGTGAGCACCGAGGTGAACTGGTTGGCCAGGCGCTTGTACTGGCCGAACATGAAGCCGATTTCGCGCGCGCCCACGCCGATGTCACCGGCCGGCACGTCGAGGTCGGCGCCGATGTGGCGGTACAGCTCGCTCATGAACGCCTGGCAGAAGCGCATGACTTCGGCGTCGCTCTTGCCCTTGGGGTCGAAGTCCGAGCCGCCCTTGCCGCCGCCCATGGGCAGCGAGGTGAGGGAGTTCTTGAAGACCTGCTCGAAAGCCAGGAACTTCAGCACGCCCAGGTTCACCGACGGGTGGAAGCGCAGGCCGCCCTTGTACGGGCCGATGGCGCTGCTCATCTGGATGCGGTAGCCGCGGTTGACCTGCACCTTGCCCTGGTCATCGACCCACGATACGCGGAACAGCACGGCGCGCTCAGGCTCGACCATGCGTTCGAGAATGCCGGCTTGCAGGTAGTGAGGGTTGGCTTCGAGGAAGGGCCAGAGGCTGCGCAGCACCTCTTCGACGGCCTGGTGGAATTCGGGCTGGGCCGGGTCGCGTTGTTTCAGGCGCGCGAGGAAGTGGTCGACGGATTCGATCATGGTAGACATCTCACCAAGAGGATTGGACTTATTGGTTTTTTTCGCAATGTACCAAGAAGCAATCGCACTGGAATAGGGCGCGATGTCGTTTTTTTGAAAATATTTGGTGCGTTTTATATAAATGTATACAAAACACCAGGCCTTATGTTTTCAGGTCTGGCCTCTTCGCGGGGCAAGCCCGCTCCCACAGGGAGGGGGGCACAAGCCATGAATCTTGCAGTTTTTCCGTGGGAGCGGGCTTGCCCCGCGAAGGCGCCACTGCCCTTTCATGCCAGGCACAAAAATGGGGCCCCGGAGGGCCCCATCCTTGTGCAGCAGAAACCGGCTTACTGGGCCAGCTTCTTGTGCCGTACCCGGTGCGGCTGGGCAGCAGCATCGCCCAGGCGCTTCTTGCGGTCGGCTTCGTACTCGGTGTAGTTGCCCTCGAAGAACACCACGTTCGAGTCGTCCTCGTAGGCCAGGATGTGGGTGGCCACACGGTCCAGGAACCAACGGTCGTGGGAAATCACGATCGCGGCGCCCGGGAAGTCCAGCAGGGCTTCTTCCAGCGAACGCAGGGTTTCGACGTCGAGGTCGTTGGACGGTTCGTCGAGCAGCAGGACGTTGCCGCCCTCTTTCAAGGTCAGGGCCAGGTGCAGGCGGCCACGCTCACCACCGGAGAGGTCCTTGACGAACTTCTGCTGGTCGCCGCCCTTGAAGTTGAAGCGGCCGACGTAGGTGCGCGACGGGATCTCGTAGTTGCCGATGCGGATCATGTCGGAGCCATCGGAAATCTGCTGGAACACGGTCTTGGCGCCGTCCAGGTCCTCGCGGCTCTGGTCCACGCAGGCCAGCTGCACGGTTTCGCCGATCTCGATGCTGCCCGAGTCCGGTTGCTCCTTGCCCATCAGCATGCGGAACAGGGTCGACTTACCGGCGCCGTTACCACCGATCACGCCGACGATGGCGCCTTTAGGCATGGCGAACGACAGGTTGTCGATCAGCACGCGGTCGCCGTAGCCCTTGCTGACGTTCTTGAACTCGATGACCTTGTCGCCCAGGCGCGGGCCGGCCGGGATGTAGATCTCGTTGGTTTCGCTGCGCTTCTGGAATTCCTGCGACTGCATTTCTTCGAAGCGCTGCAGACGGGCCTTGGATTTGGACTGGCGAGCCTTGGCGCCTTTGCGCACCCACTCCAGTTCCTCTTTCATGGCCTTCTCGTGGGCGCTCTGCTGCTTGGATTCCTGCGCCAGGCGGTCGGACTTGGCTTCGAGCCAGCCCGAGTAGTTGCCTTCGTAAGGGATGCCGGCGCCGCGGTCCAGCTCGAGGATCCAGCCGGCGACGTTGTCGAGGAAGTAACGGTCGTGGGTAATGGCTACCACGGTGCCCGGGAAGTCGTGCAGGAAGCGCTCGAGCCAGGCCACCGAGTCGGCGTCCAGGTGGTTGGTCGGTTCGTCGAGCAGCAGCATGTCGGGGGCCGACAGCAGCAGGCGGCACAGCGCCACACGGCGCTTCTCGCCACCGGACAGGTGCTCGATGCGCGCATCCCAGGCCGGCAGGCGCAGGGCGTCGGCGGCGACGTCCAGCTGGCGCTCCAGGTTGTGGCCGTCGGCGGCCTGCAGGATGGCTTCGAGCTTGGCCTGCTCGGCGGCCAGCTTGTCGAAGTCGGCATCCGGTTCGGCGTAGGCGGCGTAGACCTCGTCCAGGCGCGCCTGGGCGTCCTTGATCACGCTGACCGCTTCCTCGACCACTTCGCGCACGGACTTGTTCGGGTCCAGTTGCGGCTCCTGCGGCAGGTAGCCAACGTTGATGTCGGGCATCGGACGGGCTTCGCCGTCGAATTCCTTGTCGACGCCCGCCATGATCCGCAGCAGGGTCGACTTACCCGCGCCGTTCAGGCCGAGTACGCCGATCTTGGCGCCTGGGAAGAACGACAGGGAAATGTTCTTGAGAATTTCCCGCTTCGGCGGCACGACCTTGCTCAGCCGATGCATGGTGTAGACGTATTGAGCCAAAACCAAGCCCTCTAAATAGATAGATAAAGACATCGACGATCGCCCCGGCAAGTGGCCCGGGCGATGTGTTTACGGGGTGTGATTGAACAAAGGCGACCATTCTACGCCAACCTGCGGCGTTTCACAGGGTGGTCGGATGGTGGGGCGGGTTGGGGCCGCTTCGCGGCCCATTCGCCGGCAAGCCGGCTCCCACAGAAGGCCTGTGGCGAACCCGTGGCTGCCGGCTGCCACAGAAGGCCCTTGGCGAACCCGTGGCTGCCGGCTGCCACAGAAGGCCCTTGGCGAACCCGTGGGAGCCGGCTTGCCGGCGATGAGGCCAGCACAGCCTCACATGAATCAGACGTGACGCTGCTTGGCCTTGCCCCGCGGCAACCGGCAACGGTCACCCTGCTCGGCCAGGCGCGCGGCATAGGCGGCCTTGACGCTGAAGCCGCCGCTGCGGGCAGGCTGTTCAACGGCCTTGGCCGGCTTGGCGGCGGGCGCGCTGGCGACCTTGGCCGCGGCCACGACCTCAGCCGGTGCTGCAGCCGCCTTGGCGGTCTTGCGCAGTTCGGCCAGCGACGGCGTCTTGTTTTTCGCGGCAGCTGCCGCTTCAGGCTTGACCAGCGAGCGCTGGCACGACTTGCACGATACGTCCTCGGTCACGGCAGTGCTGACAAGGGTCTGACTGCTGCGCCCACAGGCGGAATCGAGGCCATTGGTGGAAAAGTGAGTAACCAAAAGCGAACATCTCCGAAGCGTTGTCATTGAAGCGGCCGGCATTCTCGCACAGGAAGCAGGGTCTTGCCGAACCCGGCGCCGGCACCACGACTGCCGGCAATCGATGACCGGGCTGGCACTTTGCCATAATGCCAGGCATGCTAGCCCGTTTCGGGTGTCCGGCCTTATAGTGCGCCACCACGGTCCCGGCCCCTGTAGGCACCGGCATGCACCGTGCATAACAAAACCTGCCATCGCCAGCCCAATCGCAGGACCAACGCTTGACCAATCTCAATCATCCGTCGTCGCTGTGCCCTGCAACCTCGGCTCCGGTCGCGTCCCTGCGCGGTTCGGTAAAGGGTGCGTTGGCCCTGCTCGCGCTGGTGTTGCTGGGCCTGCTGCTGTGGCAATTGTTCGCCCAGTTCAGCCATACCCAGGACGACCAGCGCCAGCAGAACCTGGAAGCCAGCGCCGAGCTTGCCGACCACCTGACCCTGAACATGGCGCTCAAGGCCCAGCAGGCGCTGAATGTGGTACAGCCCTACGTCAAGGCGCCGACACCGGCCGCCCTGCCGAGCCTGGTCGCCACCTTGCGCGAACGCCTGCCGAGCCTGCGCGAGCTGGCCTGGATCGACCACAGCGGGCAGCTGCGCGGCGACAGCCTGGCCGGCAGCCCCGACCGCCAACTGATTGACGAGCTGCTGACGCTGAACCAGGGCCAGGGCTTCTTCTTCTCCAACTCGCCCGACAACCGCACCGTCTACCTGCTGCTGCGCCAAACCAGCGAACAGGACCGCGGCTACTGGCTGCTGCGCCTGTCCAGCGACTATTACCAGGCCCTCACCGTGCACCTGGACGGCCCCAGCCACCCACTGTGGCTGCTGGAAAACAGCCGCAGCGGCGAGGTGCTGCAGCGCCACGGCCCGGTGACCACCAGCAACGAGCCGCTGCAAAGCGTGATGCTGGCCTTCATCGACAACAGCACCTGGCAACTGCGCGGCCTGTTCGACGCCGGCCTTGCGCGCCAGAAGCTGCTGCCGGCGCTGCTCGGCAAATGCCTGCTGGCGCTGTTCTGCGCGCTGCTGCCGGTACTGGCGCTGATCAACATGCGCCGCCGCCAACGCGCCTTGCAGGAAGACCGCCGGCGCTACCAGGAAATCTTCGAAGGCACAGGCGTGGCCCTGTGCGTGCTCGACCTGTCCAGCCTGCCCGGCCAGCTCGACCGCTACCACCTGCGCAACCTCGCCGCGCTCAAGCAGAGCCTGGCCCTGGACGGCAACCTGCGCCGCACGCTGCTGCAGGAGCTGAAGATCACCGAAATCAACCAGGTGGCGCGCCAGCTGCTCAACGTCGACTGCCACGAAGGCGCCTGGCAGCGGCTGATCGACGGCAGCGGCGATGGCCGCGACAGCGTGGGCATGCAGCTGATCGACGCGCTGATCGAACAGCGCCCCTCGCTGGAGCTGGAAGTGCGCCTGCCAGCCCCGCTGGGCGGCGAGCTGCACCTGTGGCTGATGGCGCGCCTGCCGCAGCAGCGCCGCGACTACCAGGCAGTGATCCTGAGCATCAGTGACATCACCAGCCGCAAGCAGGTGGAGCTGTCGCTGCTGGAGCGCGAAAGCTTCTGGTCGGACGTGGTGCGGACCGTGCCCGACCAGCTGTACGTCCAGGACGTGCTCAACCAGCGGATGATCTTCAGCAACCGCCACCTCGGCGAAACCCTGGGCTACAACCGCATCGAGCTGGCGCAGATGGGCGAGCGCTTCTGGGAGCTGCTGCTGCACCCCGAAGACGCCGCCAGCTACCAGGCCATGCGCCAGCAGCAGCGCGACACCGGCCACAGCCAGGCGCTGCACACCCAGCTGCGCTTCCGCCACCGCGACGGCGGCTGGCGCTGCTACGACATCCGCGAACAAGTGCTGACCCGCGACAGCGACGGCCTGGTCACGCGCATCATCGGCGTGGGCAAGGACGTCACCGTGCAGATCGAGGCCAGCCAGTCGCTGCGTGACAGCGAACAGCGCTACCGCATGCTCGCCGAAAGCATCAGCGACGTGATCTTCTCCACCGACAGCAAGCTGCAGCTCAACTACGTCAGCCCCTCGGTGCAGGCCGTGCTGGGCTACCCGGCCGACTGGATCTTCGACAACGGCTGGCAGTCGATCATCGCCAACCCCGCCCAGCTCACCGGCATCTACAGCCTGATGGAACGGGTCAGCCGGGCCATGGGCGACAGCGAAGAGCTGGCGCAGTTGCGCCAGCGCCTGCCGACCCAGCTGTTCCTGTTCGACTGCCTGCGCGCCGATGGCCGCAAGATCCCCATCGAACTGCGCCTGGTGCTGATCTGGGACGACCACGAGCGCTTCGAAGGCGTGCTCGGCGTGGGCCGCGACATCAGCCAGCAGCGCCGCGCGGAAAAAGACCTGCGCATGGCCGCCACGGTTTTCGAGCACTCCACCTCGGCCATCCTCATCACCGACCCGGCCGGCTACATCGTGCAGGCCAACGAAGCGTTCAGCCGGGTCAGCGGCTATGCGGTGAGCGAGGTGCTCGACCAACTGCCCGGCATGCTCACCGTCGACGAACAGCAGGAAGGCCACCTGCGCTACGTGGTCAAGCAACTGCACCAGCGCGGCAGCTGGGAAGGCGAAGTGTGGCTCAAGCGCCGCGACGGCGAGCGCTACCCGGCGTGGGTCGGCATCACCGCGGTGCTGGACGACGAAGGCGACCTGGCCAGCTACGTGTGCTTCTTCACCGACATCAGCGAGCGCAAGGCCAGCGAACAGCGCATCCACCGCCTGGCCTACTACGACGCCCTCACCCACCTGCCCAACCGCACGCTGTTCCAGGACCGCCTGCACACCGCCCTGCAGCAGGCCGAACGGCAAAAGGCGTGGGTGGTGCTGATGTTCCTCGACCTCGACCGCTTCAAGCCGATCAACGACTCCCTCGGCCACGCCGCGGGCGACCGCATGCTCAAGGACATGGCCCTGCGCCTGCTGGCCTGCGTCGACGACGACGACACCGTGGCGCGCATGGGCGGCGACGAATTCACCCTGCTGCTGCAGCCGCGCGCCACCCGCGAGATGGCGCTGAACCGCGCCATCCACGTGGCCGAGAACATCCTCGGCAGCCTGGTGCGGCCGTTCGTGCTGGAGAACCGCGAGTTCTTCGTCACCGCCAGCATCGGCATCGCCCTCAGCCCGCAGGACGGCAGCGAGCTGAGCCAGCTGATGAAGAACGCCGACACCGCCATGTACCACGCCAAGGAGCGCGGCAAGAACAACTTCCAGTTCTACCAGGCCGAGATGAACGCCAGCGCCCTGGAGCGCCTGGAGCTGGAAAGCGACCTGCGCCATGCCCTGGAGCAGAACGAGTTCATCCTCTACTACCAGCCGCAGTTCAGCGGCGACGGCAAGCGCCTGACCGGTGCCGAGGCGCTGCTGCGCTGGCGCCACCCGACTCGCGGCCTGGTGCCGCCGGGCGACTTCATCCCGGTGATCGAAGAGCTGGGCCTGGTGGTGGACGTCGGCGACTGGGTGCTGCGCGAAGCCAGCCGCCAGCTCAAGGCCTGGCACAAGGCCAAGGTGCGCGTGCCGAAGGTGTCGGTGAACATCTCGGCCCGGCAGTTCTCCGATGGCCAGCTGGGCAACCGCATCGCCACCATCCTCGAGGAAACCGGGCTGCCGCCGGCGTGCCTGGAGCTGGAGCTGACCGAAAGCATCCTGATGCGCGATGTGAACGAGGCGATGCAGATTCTCGACAGCCTGAAGGTGCTGGGCCTGAGCATCGCGGTCGATGACTTCGGCACCGGCTATTCATCGCTCAACTACCTCAAGCAGTTCCCCATCGACGTGCTGAAGATCGACCGCACCTTCGTCGACGGCCTGCCCGAAGGCGAGCAGGACGCGCAGATTGCCCGGGCGATCATCGCCATGGCCCACAGCCTGAACCTGGCGGTGATCGCCGAGGGCGTGGAAACCCACGAGCAGCTGGAGTTCTTGCGCGAGCATGGCTGCGACGAAGTACAGGGCTACCTGTTCGGCCGGCCGATGCCGGCCAACCAGTTCGAGGCGCAGTTCTCCAACGAGACGTTGTTCATGTTCCATTGATAAGCGCGTGCAAACACTGGCCTCTGTGGGAGCGGGCTTGCCCCGCGAAAGGGCCGGTGAAGACTGGCCAGGGCTTCGCCCTGGTTCGCGGGACAAGCCCGCTCCCACAAGCCGCGAAAAACGGACCTCCGAGTCAACTCCCGCCCCCACGCCAGCCCAGGCGCGGCGCGGGATGCAACATGAAGCCCATTGGTCCGCGACTTGACGCCAGTTCATATGCCAGGCGCGAATCAATCGGTTAGAATGCCCCCCCAATCCCGCCCGATCCTTGAGGACCGTTATGTTCAGCCGTGATTTGACCATTGCCAAGTACGACGCCGAGCTCTTCGAAGCCATGCAGCAAGAAGCTCTGCGCCAGGAAGAGCATATCGAGCTGATCGCTTCGGAAAACTACACCAGCCCCGCCGTCATGGAAGCCCAGGGTTCGGTGCTGACCAACAAGTACGCCGAAGGCTACCCAGGCAAGCGCTACTACGGTGGTTGCGAGTACGTCGACGTGGTCGAGCAACTGGCCATCGACCGCGCCAAGGAGCTGTTCGGCGCCGACTACGCCAACGTCCAGCCGCACGCCGGCTCCCAGGCCAACGCTGCCGTCTACCTGGCCCTGCTGTCGGCCGGTGACACCATCCTGGGCATGAGCCTGGCCCACGGTGGCCACCTGACCCACGGCGCTTCCGTCAGCTCCTCGGGCAAGCTGTACAACGCCATCCAGTACGGCATCGACGCCAACGGCCTGATCGACTACGACGAAGTCGAGCGTCTGGCTGTGGAACACAAGCCGAAGATGATCGTTGCCGGCTTCTCGGCCTACTCGCAGGTGCTGGACTTCCCGCGCTTCCGCGCCATCGCCGACAAGGTAGGCGCCTACCTGTTCGTCGACATGGCCCACGTCGCCGGCCTGGTTGCCGCTGGCGTGTACCCGAACCCGGTGCCGTTCGCCGACGTGGTCACCACCACCACCCACAAGACCCTGCGCGGCCCGCGTGGCGGCCTGATTCTGGCCCGTGCCAACGCCGACATCGAGAAGAAGCTGAACTCCGCTGTCTTCCCAGGCGCCCAGGGCGGCCCGCTGGAGCACGTGATCGCCGCCAAGGCCATCTGCTTCAAGGAAGCCCTGCAGCCTGAGTTCAAGGCTTACCAGCAGCAAGTGGTGAAGAACGCCCAGGCCATGGCCAGCGTGTTCATCGAGCGCGGTTTCGACGTGGTTTCCGGCGGTACCGAGAACCACCTGTTCCTGCTGTCGCTGATCAAGCAGGAAATCTCCGGTAAAGACGCCGACGCCGCTCTGGGCAAGGCCTTCATCACCGTCAACAAGAACTCGGTACCGAACGACCCACGTTCGCCGTTCGTCACCTCGGGCCTGCGTTTCGGCACCCCAGCCGTCACCACCCGTGGTTTCAAGGAAGCCGAGTGCAAGGAACTGGCCGGCTGGATCTGCGACATCCTCGCCGACCTGAACAACGACGCCGTCATCGACGCCGTGCGTGAAAAGGTCAAGGCCATCTGCAAGAAGCTGCCGGTTTACGGCAACTGATCGGCAACCGCCTGATGTGAAAAAGCCCGGCCTAGTGCCGGGCTTTTTCGTACCTGGGCGCGGAAGCCGTTCCGCATGGGCTGCCCCGCCTGGGCCGCCTAGCCTTGGCGCTCCTTCAACCTGGAGCACGCCCATGAGCACCGATATCGACCGCTCGTTCATCGCTACCCTGCAACACGACGGATCGCCGATCAACGTCTTCGACACCATGACCACCGGCCCTGTGATACTCGCAAGCCCGTACCAGGCCCCGGCCTTCACCCTCGACGGCACACGCACACTGGGCTTGCTCAATGGCAACGAGGATGACTGGCAACATGGCCGGGAAATGGGGTTGGTCTCCTTCGACAAAGGCCCGGCACCGGACCCCTTGATGCTCTACTTCCGCTACAGCCACGCCGGCTACCGGCTCTACGTGCGCAGTGGCAGGCACCTGGGCGAAGGCGTGTTCTGCAGCGCCTACGGCGTGGTGAACAGCCAACCGATCGAAGCCCTCGATCCCGCCTCGTGGCACGTGACCCTTGGACAAAACGGCGAGCCTTTCGACCTGACTGAAACCGAGGGCGACAGCCACGACATTCAACTGACCAATCTCCACGGCCACCCATTGCAGGTTCACGGCCTGTATCCCGTAGGTGGTTACCTGACTTGCTACCCTGCGGCGCGCAAGAGCACGCTGCGGCTGATCATCCTGGCCCGCAACATCGATTGGCTGAACGCCGATTGATCGCCCCCAAGCCCAGCCCTGCAGGCGCATGATGCCCCTGCAGGGCCTCCACATTCGACGAGCCCCTGCCGCCTTTTCGTATTAACCTGTGCCGTTTCAGCCCCCTATGCACAGGCCCCCGCTTTGACCAGAGAGCAACTCGAAACCCAGCAGATCCCGATCTACTTCGCCGCCGTGATCGCCGCCGTCGCCTTCGGCCTGCTGGCCCCCGGCAGCGCACAGCACCTCGAAGCCCTGGTCACCCCCGCCATTGCCGTGCTGATGTATGCGATGTTCCTGCAAATCCCCTTCCTCGACCTGCGCCAGGGCCTGGGCAACCGCCGCTTCATGAGCGCCCTGCTGCTCGCCAACTTCATCCTCGTGCCACTGCTGGTCTGGGCCATCACCCGCGGCCTGGTCGCCCACCCGGCGATCCTCATCGGCGCCCTGCTGGTGTTGCTGACCCCGTGCATCGACTACGTGGTGGTGTTCACCCACATCGGCAAAGGCGACTCCCGCCTGACCCTCGCCGCCACGCCCGTGCTGCTGTTGGTGCAGCTGGTGCTGCTGCCGGTGTACCTGGCGTTGATGCTCGGCGACGGCAGCGAGGTGACGATTGCCATCGCACCGTTCGTGGAAGCCTTCGTGTTGCTGATCGTGTTGCCGATGGTCCTCGCCGTGCTCACCAGCGCCGGCGCTCGGCGTTCGCGCGCGGTGTCGGTGTGGAATGATGGCTGGGCGTGGATGCCGGTGCCGGCGATGGCACTGGTGCTGGTGGCCGTGATCGGCTCGCAGATTGCCGTGGTGTGGCGTGATTTCGACCGGTTGTTGCCGGTGATTCCGGTGTATGTCGGCTTCATGCTGCTGGCGCCGGTACTGGGCTTTGTCGCCGCGCGGCTGTTGCGCTTGCCGGTGGCCGAAGCGCGATCAGTCACCTTCAGTGCCTCCACCCGCAACTCGCTGGTGGTATTGCCACTGGCCCTGGCCCTGCCGGAAGACCTGCGCGGCCTAGCCGCAGCGGCAGTGATTACCCAAACGCTGGTGGAGTTGGTGAGTGAGCTGGTTTACGTGCGGGTAGTACCGGCGTGGATTCGTTGATGTTGGATTGAGGATGGGCAAAGCCTGATTGCACACGCCATCGAAACATCCGGCAAATCAGCGGATGAAGCGTCTCTGATACTGATTCTGGAAAATGGTCCAGGCAAGCGCGAACAGATTGCGCTTGATGAGCTCAATGGATGGCGCCAAGGCTGGTTTGAAATGTGAGTTACAGCTCAAGCCCGTTTTACAGTTCAAGCATTCGCCGTTACGCCCTTTGAGCACTCGTTTCCAAGGTTGCACGCAGTAAGGGAATCCCGTACATTCAATGCGCACAGTAATCGAAACGCCGACATTTCAGAAAGCCGCTGCCAAATTATGGTCTGACGAAGAACGTGTAGCTTTCATCGACTGGATTGCGGTCAATCCGTGCGCAGGGGATGTCATCCCCGGAGCGGACGGGGCACGAAAAGTACGATGGCGTTGCACAGGATCGGGCAAGTCTGGTGGCGCAAGAGTGATTTACTTCAATCTGAGCGAAGATCAAATCGTGTTGCTACTTACGGTTTACGCCAAGACCGAGCGCACCAACATGAGCCCCGCTGAAATCAGCAAGGTGGTATGAAATGCGTGATATCGATATTGAGAGCGTTGCAAAGGCCATTGAAGCTGATGCTGGCGAGCCTCTTGCGGACCTGCGCCAAGCGCTCAGAGAGGCCAAGGCGGGTGCTGGGCGAGTAACGACGCCAGAGCAGATCCTGGTTCGCCAAGCTCGCGAGCGATGCGGGCTGACTCAGGCTTCTTTCGCCGAGCGTATTGCTACACCCGTGGCGACTTTGCGCGATTGGGAACAAGGCCGCTTCGTACCTCCAGGCGGTGTCCTGTGCCTGATGCGCTTAATTCTCAAACACCCCGAGTTGTCTCAGGAACTGGGCACGAACTGAGCAATGCATGTGTGATCGCCGGCCTTGGGGCCGGCGATAAAACCCAGCGATTCGAGAAGAGACTCCGGTCTAGAACGGCCCCCACTTTATTTCCACACCCACGATCAAAACGGCCACGCAAATCACCACCCACACGGCAATCAACGGCGCGACAAACTTCACCCACTTGCCGAACGGTATGCCTGCCACGGCCAACACCCCCATCAACACCCCGGAGGTTGGATTGATACAGTTGACGATCCCCTCACCAAACAACACCGCATGCACAACGACTTGCCGCGTCAACCCGATCATGTCGCCGATCGGCACATAGATAGGAATAAGCAACGCCGACTCCCCCGACCCGGAAGAAATCGCAAAGTGCATCAGCGCCGCACTGACATACATGCCAAGCGCAGCCATCGCAGGGTGCAGCGGGGCTAAAACATCAGCCAGGAAGCCAACGATGGGGTCAAGGATGTGCCCGTTTTCAAGAACGATCGAAATGGCACGCGCCATGCCGACAATAAGCGCGCCCGATACGATCCGAGAGCAACCGCCAAGAAAGCTGTTGGCAATCTCAGACGACGAGAGCCTGCCAATCATCCCCGCCACCATCGCCATGAAGACAAACATGGCCGTCATTTCGACTTCGCCCCATTTCAGGGTCATGGCACCGTAGATGAAAGCCCCCAAGCAAAGCGAGGCGAAGGCCAGGATCACCCAGTGACGGGTAGTAGCCTTTTCCCCCTGCCCGGAGGCCACCGTCACTTCAGGCCGTCGTTCTCCGTTTTTGCGGCAAGCCCGCACATACAGCGTCAGGAATACGATGCACGCGAGAATGAACAGCGCCGAGGTGATCCCGCGCAGCCCAAAGCCAGAAAACAGCGGAAGGTGTGCAAGCCGCTGGGTAAGCCCCGTGGTTACCGGGTTGGTAAGCGCCACGTTGAACCCAGAGGCACACGTCAGGTAAACCAGCGACACCCCGAAGATAGGGTTCAAGCCCAGGGACTTGGCCACCAGCAAGCCAATCGGAACAAATGCCACAACCGCATTGACCACAACGCCCGTTGTGCCCAGCGCCCCAAAAATCAGACCGAACATGGCAACGATCAAGAAATCATTGAGCCGGGTGCTGTTGGCGATACCGTTCAACGCTTGATGAATCGCCCCGGTGCGTTCCAATACAGCCAACGCACCACCCGTGAACAGGATCAGGAAAATGATCGGTGCCGACTTCTGCAAGCCTGTGGCTATCGCCGTAAAGACTTCCAGAGGCAGCGCGCCGCTCTGGGCGACCGGATGAAGACTTCCCGAGATCACGAATGAAATGCCATCGCGCATTTCACGGTCGAAAGACCCGGCCGGAATTATCCAGGTCGCAATGGCAGCGAAGACCAGAACGACGAACAGAAAAACATAGGGGCTCTTGGTTTCTTGCTTTGCACTTTTCGAGGCGTCGCTCGCCGCCTCGAGGGCCGATTTTGTATTTATCATAGCCTTCACTCTAAATGTTCTCGGTAGCTTCAAAGTCTCTGAATGAGCTCGGCCAGAAGTGCAGCGCGTACTGGCAAGTCCGAGATAATGATGTGTTCATGAATGGCATGCGGCCCGACACCGGTGGCGCCAAGTCCATCCAACGTAGGCACGCCGACTGCGGAGGTGAAGTTTCCATCACTTCCCCCGCCCACCGAGGCGCCTTCAATCTGAATACCCAGCGCGGTTGCTGCTTCCTTGGCAACAGCGAAAAGCGCTTGGTTTGCAGGCGTAAATTCAAGTGGCGGGCGCACCAGCCCTCCCGTTACAGAAACCTGCGCCCCCGCCAGGCAGGGCTTCATTGCATTGACCAACCCTTCGATGCGCCTTGCCTCTGACACGCTACTCACGCGCAAATCGACACTCAATTCGGCACTGTCGGCAACCACGTTGGTCCGCTGACCACCTTTGGCGATGCCCACGTTAAGGGTGGTCCCCAGCGCTGGAGCGTTCAGGCCATGCAGAAACAGAATCTGCTCGGCCATCTCGTGCACTGCACTGACCCCATCCTCCGGGTTGTTGCCGGCGTGGGCCGCACGGCCCTTGATCTTGATGTCGAAACGCCCGGTCCCTTTGCGCTCGGTCTTGAGCGCGTTGGTATGCGAGGTAGCCGGTTCGACGACAAGCACCTGCTGGCACTGCACCGCCTCGCTTTCGATCCACTCGCGAGAACTCGGGCTGCCAAGTTCTTCATCGCTGGAGCACAAGAAACGGATCTCCCGGTCATTGAGCAATTCAAGGTCAATGAGGGCCTTGGTCGCCCAAATGGCCTGAATAAGCCCGGCCTTCATGTCCAGTACACCCGGGCCGTAGAACTTGCCGTCCTCGATTTTCAGGGGCAGGCGCCCGATATCCCAGACGGTGTCGAAGTGCCCGAGGATAGCCGTGCGCTTCGAGCCTTTACCGACCGTGAAAACCAGATGGTCGCCGTACACTTCACGAGGAACGACTTCGACACTAGCGCCAATACGCTGCGCCATGATTTCCCGAAGCACCTCGCCACAGGCATCCACTGCACGTTTATCGGTAGAGGGTGATTCCGCACTGACCAGCAGCCTCAAATCGGCGAAAAGGCTGTCGGAATGCTCCTGAAGGTACGCTTGCACGCTACTCATGTCTTGGCCTGTGATGCGCTTGGTGAAGCCCCAGTATGGGAGGGCACCCTGGCTTGAAAAATACGAGGCACGCCACTAGATTGTTGCCCTCAGGTCAACAGTCAGCCGCCGCCGTAGGTCACGAAAATGGACAATGAACTGCAGGAAAAGCGCCTGGGCTACCTCCACGAAGTCGGGCTTCACGGAGGTATCCGCAAGGCAGCCGATGTCCTGAACGTCAATCCTTCCGTGATCAGCCGCCAAGTGGCGCTGCTCGAACGCAGCCTGCATCTGCCGCTGCTTGAACGCCGTGGACGAAACGTGGTGTTGACCGAGGCCGGCAAGCTGCTTTCGGATCACTATGCGCAAACCCAGGAACGCCGCGAACTGCTGAGCAGGCACTTGAATGACCTTCGTTACATGAAGGGTGGGACGGTGAACCTGCGGATTGGGCCAGGCATGGTGGCAAACTTTGTGGCCAACGAGTTGCGTGAGTTTTCCAAGGTTTATCCGGATGTCTTCGTCGACATCAGTTCAGGCGACATGAGCGCCACGCTGATGATGCTGGTACGCGGGGAAGTCGATATGGCTTTGTCTTTCGGCCCTATCGAAAACGTTTCGCTGCAACGCCGCAGTTTTACCCGAGGCCCCATCTGCGCCATCGTTCCCAACGATCATCCCTTGAACGACTTCACCAGCATTCCCATCAAAGCGCTGGCGCAGCACAGGCTCATTGCGCTGACCAACAGCTACGGCATACAGCGCTACATCAACAAGATGTTCGAGGCGGAGAACGTGGTGTTTACCCCTGCCTATCGCTGCAACCAGCAGTCGGTCGCGATCGCTTTATGCCAAGCAGGGTTGGGCGTGGGTTTCATGACCGCTCAAGCGCTTGGGCAACAGGGCGGGAATTCGCTTTCGGCGATACCGCTGGATCACCCGATTGCGAGGGAGTCGCAGTGCCACATCTTGCGAAGCTCGGATCGCCGGCTGCATCCCGCCGCTGAACATCTATGGTGGTTGCTGGTGAATAACCTGGAACGGGCGCAAAACGAAGGGGCTGTGTAAGGCCCGCATCCGCGTTGCGCCGGTCGCCGTTTACCCAATCAGCCCTACTCTCCCTCCCCCTCTTCGTCCCGCAACAAGCTCACTTTTCCACACTGCTCGCTGGCCAGCCGGCTGATGATCCGGATCGCCTGGTGGATGCCGGCGGTGTTGCGGAAGCTCAGGTGCGGGTTGTGTTCGCACTCAAGCACTTCGTCGTGCTGGACCAAGGCTTCGCCGAGCAGTTCGAGTGTCCAGGCGTAGCTTTGGATGGTGGATAAGCGTTCGTGGTCAGTCATGGGGCACCTGCTTGGGGGTTGGGTGCGACTGGTTGCAGATGGGGTAGAAACGGTGGGGTTTGGGAGGCGCCGGAGGAGTGCGGCGGCGGAGAACGAATGCGAGGATCTTTGATAGATTTACGGTGGGCATGCATGAGTTCCTTTCGTTGTGGAACTGCCACCGCTCGCGGCCAAGCAAGTTGGGGTGGCAGCAGTACGCGGGTTGGCCGACCGGGACGAAAGGAGCCCGGCACACCCGAAGGTGTCCCGCGCACCACCGCCATAACGCAACATCGCGGGCACAAAAAAAAGCGCCTGCGATGAAGACTTGGCGCTGCTGCGCCTTTCGATTCCGACCGGCCAAGGTCGCGTCGCCGATGCTCGGCGACCAGGGCAATCTATCCCTATGGTGCTGATTGTGCAAGTTTCTATGCCCGGAGTTAGAGCCATATTAGCCGTAGGAAAAGGAGACATTACGTATTGGCTATCACATGCCCCCGAGGCATAAATCTGCCTTCCAATAGCAAAAAGCCTCTCCCGAAATAGGGATGTTTTGATGACGAAAATTTTTGCCATTTTGGCTGAATTCATACTGCTTGAGGACTGCACATCCGTGCCCATGGCCCATCCGCAAGAAGATGCCCAGATGAATCGTTTCGAGACCAACGCGGACAAGTCGCGCATCTACATCTACCGCAATGAAACCATGGGAGCAGCCATCCAGCCGCATGCTCAGCGCCACCGCGAAAGATACCTACCTTGTCGCAGAAGTGACGCCAGGTGAACACACCATTTCCTGCAGCCCGAAGTGGTCCCACCATCCATCACGGCTTATCAAGGGGCTCAGGAATAAAGCCCTGTTCTCTCAACGCTTTGATCACCCCACGTATCAGATAATTGTTGGAGAAACCGATCGTGTACTGCCTTGAACCTGGGCTAACCGGTAAAAGCATACCTTGGTCCACCAGCTTCTTGATCTGGTAGGTCCGTTGACTGGACGTGAGCTTGGGCAAAACCTCGGCAATGTCGGCAGATTTAACGACCTTCATTTTTATCGCACTTGTCAGAATCTGCTCCTCTACTTCAGTGATCCACTCCCGACTGCGCGCAAAGCTCACCGCTGGAAACAAGATACTTTTCGTGAGATAGCCATAGTTGGTGAGTTTATCCACCTTCTCCAGCTCGTCACGAATGCCCTGCAGAACGTAGATACACCATGCCTCCAACCCTGCCGTGGTACCGGTGTCGGCCATCCCCAGCATGGTGTAGTAGTTCTCCCGATCATTGCAGAACACCGCCGTGGGGTTCAGCACCCTTCCGCCCACATTCACATTGAAGCCGTACTTCATCAGCAGCGCGTAAGTGAGCAGCCTCACCACGCGCCCGTTGCCATTCCCGAAGGGGTGAATCCAACCGAACCGGTGGTGCGCCAACGCGACCTTCATCAACGCGTATTTCGGGGAATCGTCACGATTGATGAAACTGACCAGCTCCTGCATGTATTGAGGCACCAGCACGGCATCCGGCGGGGTGTGTTCCGACTGGGAGATCCTGACCGGGCCTTCACGATAGGCCCCGGGGGTCTTGTCTCCCTCGCGGCGCAAACCGAGCACGGTCATGGCATGCAGCTCTCGGATGGTGTGCTCCGTCAGGGCTACATCAGGCTTCATCACCTCTTCGATGTAGTCCATGGCTTTCTCGATATTGGCGATCTCCAGCAACTGGTCGGTGCTTTCGGCCTTGCCTTCGACCTTGCTGTCGATGTAGTCCGCCAGTGTGGTGTGGTTACCCTCGATTCGAGCGGATCCCAAGCTCTCCAGCGTGTGGAACAAGTCCTTGAGCTGGAAGAAAACCTGCGGTGGCGTATCGCCCTCCAGCCTCAGCCTGCGCAGGAATTCAAGCTCGCTCAGCACGTCAACCAGAGGCGAGTCGAAGGACGGGTTCAGCAGCTGGAGATCGTGATGAGAAAACGTGGCCATCTAGAAATTATCTCTAAACAGGAAAACGACTATCTTTAAAATTTTCGCAAAACACCCCGAAAATATTGGGTGAAAGCTGAGCTCAAGCTAAGCATTATCTTGAAAGCCGTGCAACCGGAAGTGAAAAGCGGCCTACCGTTAACTCGAAACTAGTTGTGAGCTGGAGCGCCCAGAAGGGGAATGATAGAGACAAAAAAACCCGCACAAGGCGGGCTTTTTTGGAGGGGCCGGAAACAAGGAAAGCTGCATCGGGCCAACTGAATGTGGTGGAGACAGGAATCGAATAACACCATATTAAACCCATAATCTATGGGGCTTACCACCTAATTTCACTCTCGCGTATCCCTAAACGTATCCCTAAAGCAAAATCCACCTACCTGTCTGAGCGCTAGTCCTTCAGATCAGCATTGATATCGATCCCGAATCACCCGATCGTAATAGCCCCCCTTGGAGCCCGCATTCACCAGCCCCTGATGAACCTCTGCCGGTACTCCGCAGAAATCGTACGTGCGTCCCTGCTTAAAGGTGATCTTCATTCTCTTGGTAATCGGGTCGTAACCGACAGCGGTGATAGCTGAAGATCTGACTGGAATCATTTGCATCTCATGTTCCCTCACGCTGATGGCGGCATAGTGGCCAGGGTCCAGAGATACTAGGTCACCCAACCTGTGACAGCCACCAGGGTGCTGACTGACATTTGTGACTCTTGATTTCCATCAGCCCCAAGGTCGGGGGACCCTGAGAAATGGCATCTGCTACGGGGACGGAAACCCGCGCCATCGCGCTAGCGGGCTGGCCACCAGATTACTGAAATTTCAGTCATTGAAATCTATCGGATGGGTGCATGAAGAGCAGATTCTTGCCGGTGCGGTAAGGATAAGGCTCGGTGTTCAAGAAGCTGCACAATTCACCCCGGTTCACCTGATTCACCAGTTCACTAAGCTGGGCCCCCTGCCGCTAACAAAGAGCCGCGGGTTTCCTGCCCCGTATCTTAGCGATTTGCTCAGGGTCCCCCTCGGCTAATCGGAAACAGAGCCCAGCACAAGCTTCAGAGACCGATTCTCGCTGGAGGTGATACTAATGTCTGGGCGGGGGTGACGAAGACTCGAGCTCAGGTCAGGTTTCAGGTGAAACAGGTGTTACAATCATCATAAATTATTGATTTATATGTATTTTTCCAAAGAATTCTTACCTTTACCTACGTGTAACAATTTATCGTGATGGTGTAACGGTGTTTCGTAGCCGCTTTGGGTGCCGACAGATGCTGACGTAACGGGTAGCACGCACATTCAGTTGAGTAAATGTCGGCTCAGCGCCTTGGGTTGCCAATCTCACTAACGTAGTTGATGGGGTCGATCGAATCGGCACCTAGCGCGCAAAAACGAAGGTTTTCTTCGCCTATCAGTCATCGACTCCTAGCTACCTTTCGTGAGGGCCGCAATCGGTCAAAAGGGAACGATGGACACCGTGATGGCAAATGAGTAGTGTCGCGGTCGCGTTTCTTCGCTGCAGAGAGCAGCAGGGCTTGCCGTCATCCATGTCGTGTTGCTCCCTTAGCAATGTCGCCTGTTCCGCGACCTACTCTAGGTTTGACAAGGATTTACAGGACGACAAGGAGCGTTGTACGACACGCCTTCGCTACAAAAAATGCGACATGGCGAATAGTTAGGTTTATTTATCATGTCCGAAGCAGCACTCATAAGTCAGCTAGTAAACAAGATCGAGAATGATTTTGAGATTCTCCGTGAAGTCCCGGGGCATCATCCGATCTATAAGAAAAATGTTCGAATAGACCTTATGCTTAGGGCTAGACCTCATCTGCAAGACGCCGGTTTCACCAATGAATGGTTTGGCGTTGAATGCAAATGGTCCGATTCAATTCACGGAGCTATGTCCAAGGTCACACGCATGGCTTGGCAAAGCATTACCTACGCGCAATCAACATTCATAGTAAACAATGAGCATATAATTCCATCATTTGTCGCGGTATACACCCCAGACAACTTAGGAAGAATAATTGAGAGCCATCTTGAAACGCTACTAAGCCTCGGCCTCTATGGAAATGTTGGCCGTCTGTATTTTTATCGAGACCAATCATGGGGTATAAAATTCGCGTCAATTTATGCGCGAAGCGACTCCAATGGCTTTTATGTAAAACGCAATCAACTACCAGCAAGAAGAGCAGGCAGTGTCTGATAAACTCTCAAGGCTTTAAATTAGCTCATCGGGGCCAAGTTCTCCTGGCCCTTAAGCCTAAATTTTAGCTGTAAGATTTGCCATGCAGAATTCAGAAGCCCGAAAAATCGGAAACCCGATCCAAAGGGCAATATGAAAAATTGACAAAAACTAATGGAAAAGCATGAATAGGATATTTAGCACCAATTCTGATTACGGTACGGTTGAGT
The DNA here is from genome assembly GCF_002438125.1 of Pseudomonas sp. UBA6315. Taxonomy (NCBI): domain Bacteria; kingdom Pseudomonadati; phylum Pseudomonadota; class Gammaproteobacteria; order Pseudomonadales; family Pseudomonadaceae; genus Pseudomonas; species Pseudomonas sp. UBA6315. The sequence continues at coordinate 20,612 of NZ_DJTF01000008.1, read as the reverse complement.
TAGCCATAAGGGATGACGTGGCTCGCGATAAGAATATATTCACCGTCATAGTGGGAAAGAACGGATTAGGCAAAAGTCGACTCCTGTCTAACATCGCCAGGGATTGCATTAGGAGCTACTCGATAGCACCAAACTTCATTCAATATCGAAAACCGGAAGTTTTTCCTAAGCTAATAGCAGTCTCAACAAGCCCATTCGACAAATTTCCATCCAACCGCAGACAATCCAGCACGCAAGAAACCGAGACTAACTATAGATATGTTGGTATGCGCGGCGAAGGACCTTTTGGGGCTTCGAGTGCTGTATCGCTTCTGTCGTCAGCCGCCAAAGGGTGGCTAGAAAAACTTGCAAGCTTAGATAACACAGCAAACCTCTTGGATGTTTTTGAGTCTCTTGATTTCGAGCCCCATGCAGAGTTCATCTTTAAGCCTGGATACATAGGAAAATCAATATCCATTGGCGACATCCATCATTATGAAAGCGATCTACTGCGAGAAATAGATAGCCTAAACATTCGGCATGACATTAGTTTAGACGGACGTTATATAAGTCAACTGCGAAGCTACAATGAAGATCAGCGTCACGACATTTACGCGGCGATGATCGAGGTGAATCGTTTTGAGTCTTCACGCAAGGCGGTAACTCTCACTGTAGATTTTGCTTCAGGCGCGTTTTATGCGGGCTCTCACTATGCAAGCGGCGGGCTTGCTAAAGCAATCCTAACGCTACTGAGCGCCGGGCTTATGCGGCTGATGGACATTCGGCTTACCAAAAAAAGTTTTGGCCCAATGTCGCTGAAACGAGCCAGCTCAGGAGAGCAATGCCTCTTAGTGATGATGCTAGGTATTGCAGGACATATAACAGACAACTCTGTAATATTAATTGACGAGCCTGAAATTAGTCTGCATCCGCGTTGGCAAGAAGAGTTTATCATATTGCTTACTAGGACATTCTCATCTTACGCAGGCTGCCAATTCATAATTGCCACCCATTCACCACAAATAATTTCTAGGCTGCCCAGTGAAGGGTGCTATATCACTTCACTATCAGATTATTCTGTTCGAAAATCGGCCGAATTTAGCAAGCGGTCTGCAGACTACCAACTCGCCGAACTTTTTGACGCACCGGGAGTTATGAATGAATACATTGCGAGACTTGCTTTTAGTTTGTTATCAAGAGTTAAATCAGCCAAGCGGGTCACTCATGAGAACTGGACTGAACTAAACCAGCTTAAGGCTCTGGTGAAAAACGTTGACCATTTAGACCCTACTAAAGACCTGGTGGAATCTGTAGTTCAGGTATGTGAAATCTATGCCAATAATTGATCGCCCAGTAGAATTTAACGCTGAATCCTTGGCGCTTATTGAAAAGAAAAACTCAGACCCGGCATTCACACATACCAACTGGGGTGATGATGACCTTAAAGCTCTCCGCGCAGAAGTGAGAAATCACTACAGAACAATACAGAGACTTCAATGTGTTTACTGCAAAGAGCCCATTGGGATTCGGGCAGCACATGCTGCACCCATTGAGCATATAGTTCCAAAATCTCAGTACCTGGAATTTATTTTTGAACCTAAAAATCTTTGTGTGATCTGTCCCGACTGTAATGAGTACAAGGGGAAAAATGAGGTATTACATAAGCCTGTTATTACAGGAACCCGCCGTAAACGATACCCCACGGCATCCTCGTCATTTCGTATAGTTCACCCTCACATTGACGATTATGAAGCGCATATCATTAAAGCAAATCGGGTGTATGTGGATCTAACTCCTAAAGGACACTATACAATTGGTATTTGCAAGCTAAATAGATTTTTCCATCACTTCGGAGCTTGTGATGAGTTCATCAATGACGCAAAAATAGCAGAGGCAAATGAGCTATTTTTCAGCATGGGCGTAGTTGACAAGTCATCCCTACTGGAAGAAACACGCACAGGAAATTTGACGAATGTGCTTTTTCCTTAACTACACATTCGAATTAAAACTAGTCAATGCTTAAAGCTATAGCCGACAGCAACCTACTAGGGATGACCGCTTCAACGTTACTTGTCTCTCGCAGAGACTACTAGTAGTGAAAACGCGGGCATCCATTTATTCAGCAACAGTGACCGCACTCGTGACCTTACGCTATTGGCTACGGGCTACGGGCTAAGAAAAATCGGATCAACATATGGAGCTGCGGAGATAGCCGAGATGAGACTGACAACAACCGCTAGAACTGAGTCCCAATATTTAATCAGGGCCAACAACACCGCGCCGCCCCCTGGCAATAGCGCCAGCCCCTGCAATAGTAGAAAGGTACGCTGCAAAGTACGCCCCTGCGTTTCAACTTGCTCAATTGTTATTTTGAGCAGCCCTTGAAGCTTGGGCGGGTATGTTTTTATTTTGTCTCTAAAGTCGTCAAAAACGACATTAAAACTATGCAATAAACGATTCGTTTGCAACATCTGATTGTGTAAAATTGCGAATAAAACCAGCGAAACAACGATCAAGCCCAATACTATAACGAACCCTTCAAACTCAGAGCTACTTTTGTTCAATGCTACCCATCCAGCAAATGAGATCGGGAGCGCAAGCATTTTGCCGGCAATGTCTCCTAACACACCGCTGAGTTTGGTGCCATAATCAATTTCCGCTTGCGCTAATTCGCGTCGAGCCTTTTCGAATGAAAAACTGTACACGTATGTCTGCAAATTAGCACGATATGTAGATAAGACCTCATTCCATTCGCGCACCACGGCAAGAAAGTGGTTTGGTTCGCTCTCAAACTTCTCAATTACGCTGGCGATTGCCATCCGAACCATAAGTTTGCGTTCAGAAAGGTGAGCTTTGTTTTCATTTTTAGGGTTAAGAATTTCCTCAAGCAGACTCAAATGCCTGAGCTCATACCCAAAGACATTTTCATCAACTAGCGTCGGAAGAAGAAACGTCCTAGGTGGTTTTGCGCCATCGGGAGGTAAAGCGAAGAATAGATTATAGGTATCTGGACTACTGTCCTTATCAACGCCGATCGCTAGCAAAGCCAGGAGCTCGATTAATCGACATACCTGTCGGAGCTGTTTGATTGGTGCCGGTTCGCTATCGTCAAAATCGGCCCAATCTAAATCAACTACATACACATTCGGCGGAAACTGACCCTTTCCCAACGATCCATTCCGGGCTAAATCGTTAATCTTTTTATAAAATCGGCCAGATTCATTCGTAGGTAAGCGGAGTTCGATCTCAACCGCACCACCTTCAATAATTTCATAATGTTGGATTTTTCCGAATTCAGGCTGCAGATCCCTACACGCCCGCAGCGCAGCATCTATATCAGCAGTGAGCGGCCCTTCATAGGACACTACACCATCTTCTATGACTGGCGATCCCATTACGCGGTAGAGCGCTACAACATTGGAAAACATGGATTACCCGACCCTGGCCTGAAACTCTTTCTCAATCAAGTCAACGAGCTCTTGGTTCATATTTGACAGTGTTAATTTTTTACGTCCTTCATCGTAAAAAACATCAGAGTTTGGCTCCTTCCCTAAGGCTCCACGCTCGAATTGAAGTGACCAGCTTACGGCTTCACCTTTAATTCTGGTTTTCTCTTTGAGCGATTTCGGATTGACGGTAAAGTCCTCTGGAACTCGATGCTTTTCATCATTGAGATAATCTTTCAGACCAGCTACTTCCTCGACGAGATCAGGTGGAACATGCTGAATTGCAGCATGGCAGATCGCATCCAGCCGAGCGGATTTCCCATCCGCTAAACGGTCCTGCAAGTACCGAACAACCGCTTCTTTCGCTTTATATGCAAAGGGCTTGAGTTGTTTATTGTTGCGAAAAAAACGGCCAACGTAGTCGATGGCATTCTTGGTCGCTCGTCCGGAAGCCACACCTTTGGCGCACCCCAAGGCGGTGATAAAATAATCAGATGCCTGGCTGTCACGTCCGCGGCTGATGAAGCACAGATAAGTCATATCAACCTCTTCTGCGTCCTCAGCATCCGCCACTGCGTTTCCTTCAGCAGTAAGCACCGCAGCGGCAGCGGCAGTGACTGTCGCGAATTTTAACATGTTGATCCTGGCCGCCTGCTGAACAGTCTTCAGGTCCACTTCCTGGATAGCTTTGGGCACATAGTTTTCATCAAGTTGAATACCGCCACGCTGTTTGATACTGGCGACCAGAAAGAAATCAGACGCGCCTGAGGTGTATTGCGCGCAGAGAATGTGACCGCCGGTAGCCAAGGTTTGCTCCCTCGCCTGCTCGACCAGTTGATCCATGGCCAAATGGGTTAAGGCGACGAATTCATCTTCATCGTCACTAGCATCGACGAAAGCACTAAATCGATCGGGAAATGGACCTTGGCGACCGTCGTCTGCAAACTGGCCGTAGACCACGCTGTTCCCTTCTTTACCAATTAGGCCATTGATACCTTCGACGAGGGACTCCAACGCTGGGTTTTGGGTGTCGAGGACGACGTCCTTTTTCACCACATCAGAAACGAGATCTGTATGAGCAGTTTTCTTAAAGCTGTGGATGATGGCGGTTTTCAGCGTGATCACAGGTCGACTTCCGTTTCAGTAATATCAATGTGAGATTACGAGAGTGGGAGCTGACCTGCAAATATCCGTTGGTCTGCAGACGCGTCCATGGACGGCAACAGAATCACTTAGAACGATCGATTCCGGCACTGTATATATAGACAGTGCCGGCATTAAATTCAAGTGCTTTTTACTGCAATCGACCCCGCTGTAGTCAAGATTCCGTTATGGCTTGAGGTCGCAACCGGGTTCAACCAGCTTGCGCGAAGCGTGCAGGTTCGATCGCGAGGTGCCGAAGGGCACGCTGACACCAAACGCATCAAGGCACAAAAGCAGCCCTATGCCTCTGGTGTTAACTCAGGCGGCTGTGTTGAACAGATCGGAAGCGGATAGCTCGATATCGAGTATCTCCGCGGTGGAATATTGGTAACTCATCGAACCCAAATCTCTGGCGCTCCAATGGGTGGAGCTGTCCAATTGGCTACTCACGTGGAAGCGATGAAATGCCATCCCTTCGCGGCCCATGTAACGCTTCGCTGCATACAGCTTGGCTCCCAGATCAAGAAGCTCTGCGACCGAGACATCCCACTGCTCCTCCAGACGCTCCAGGGCCACCAAGACCGCGGAGCGCTCGGCCTTGATAATTTCCTGAACAGCTTCCTCGATGTGCGCCTCGATGGTTTCCATTTCCTGTTCCATTGCAGCGATAATCAAGCTCTGGCGACGCTGATGCTCCATTACAGAACTCAAAGTCTTCGCTGCCTTCTGCGCAGCATCTGCAGCCTTTTTCTCGCCCTCAACGTCGCTCCAGGCAACTGATTGGGCATAGGCCCGAGCGGCATCCTCCTCAGCTTGGCGAGCATCGGCAATCATCTTCTCGCACTGGCTCTTGGTTTCAGCCAACCGAGTGCTCAGCACCTTCCGCTTGCCCTCAAGATCAGCCTTATCAGTTTCCCAGTTGCTCATGGTCTCCTTGTATTCAGCCATCAGTTCGGAGCTATTGGATTTTCGGTCAAACCATGCAATGTCCTGATCGATGAGGAAAATCTTGTGCTCAGTATTGTCAACTTTGGAGTTTGCCTCCCGCAAACGGATCTGTAAGTCATCACCGGCGGAGGTCGCAGCGAAATCTGGATCATTCAGGCGCGCTTCGCATTGAGCGATTTGCCCTTTGAGCTCCTGGAGCTCTGCTTGGTATTGGCTACGTTCGATATTGAGTTGTTCAAGGCTTTTCATTGCTATGTCGTCCATAAAATTGAGATGTGAGTTGAGCGGCTGGCGAGGCCGGACGCGCCGGCGTATACCTCTGGGGGAAGGTCTGCCTTTTACGCAGCCTCAGCCAGCGGAGCCTCGGTGCTCGGCTCACTCAGCACCACATAACAGCGCTGCATTCCCATGCCAGGCAGCCTCACAGTGCAGGACGCTTTTCCGTCCTTACCACTCTGTAGCACCCCCCGCTCTATCAACTCGCGGTTTACGGCCGTAATGTTCATTCCCCGGAACACCTCCGATCGCCAAGCCTCCGGGAGTACGTAGTAAGTGATGGTCGTGTGCATGGTGTCGCCCATGCCGTGCTCCATGGTTTTGCGGAAACCCAAACGGTCGATCGTTCGAGGGCCGTGCTCATCGACCTTCGCCGCGATGGACTCCCATCGCGTGAACCGGCTCTCGCCGAAGCGCTCAATAACTTGACGCAGGCGCGCCATGATGGCTTCGCCCTCCATGTTCCCCGCACCGCCGCGCTCCACCAGCCAAGCATGCAGGCAGACACGAGCTGCAGTGAGCGCAGCGCCGTCCGGCCAGCCAGTAACGCCCAAGGCTGTAGCCAACTCGCCAGCAGCACCAGCCAGGCCAAAGCGCAGGGCGGCGCGCTGCACCTGACCACTTGCCGACGCTGGCAGGTTCTGTGCGATGAACTGTTCAACGGTCCGGCGCAAAACGGCCACCAGGCCAGGTAGCTTGCCGGGAGCGCATAAAGCCTCTAGGAAAACTGTGAGCGGCGTACCGTAGAACTTACTCACCCGCAGTTTGAGCGCGTCCGACAGTGCTGCCGCATCCTCGAATCCGCAAAGGGTGTCGAACATACCCAGCCCTTTACTGGCATTCGCTGGCACCGCAAGCATGCGAACCTCCATGCCGGCCTTGAGCTCCTTGTTGGCTTCGGCCATGTGCTGGGCCAGAGTCTTCTCTCCGGTAGAGAGGAACAGCAGGCGCCATTCCTGCACAGAACGGCCTGCTTGTCCTCGATCATTCGCCCGGGCTTTGCCGGTGCCGTTGCCGAGCATGTAGACCGTCTCGCCGATGATGCGAGCGTCGCACATCCCGATTTCGTCCAGTATCAGGAGTCCATCAGAGTGTGCCGCTGCGATCGACTCCAGGGCGTTGTCGGTCGACCTCCAAGAACGTACCAAACGCGGCCCGCCGTACACCGACGCAGCCACCTGTAAGTGCGTAGTCTTCCCGCCGGAACTGTCACCATAAAGGTGAAAACCGCCGGACTCGTGTCCCAGCAGATGAAGCAAGGGGCCCGCAAAGGCCGTGCTGACCACAAACGCCAAGCGATGATTACCGACACAGAGAGCGCCGATCTGGCTCTGCCACTGCTCTAGGGTGCCCGCCTCGTTGATTGGCGGGAGCTGGGCTCCAGCGTCATAGAAATGCAGGTGCTCACCATGCTGACCGATCTGTCGATCAGGCAGCAGGAATGCATTGTTGTGCCAGCCTAAACGGGTAACCAGTCGTGCTCGCTGCGAGCTATCAAAACCCTGCAGATAGCTCTGCAGGTCGTTGCGCGCATGCCTGCCTGACCTAGATCCGGCCAAGCGCAGCCCCATGTCGACCAAGGGGCCCAATACGTCTTTGCCAAAATCGCCGGTCATAGTCCGCGCCGGGATGTTCCAGCGCTTCTTTTCCCCGTCGGGATCGTCGAACTCGACGAGCAGCCCCCAGTTGTGTCCTTTCTCGTCGCGGGTACGCGCGAGAATTTCAAGGGGCGAACATACGGGGCGTGCGTCACCATCTTCGGTGGCGTAGAACACACCTTCTTCTGTCAGGCGGAAGCCAGTCGGGAGTATATTCCGGCTGGGGCGGGCCTTCGCTTTCTCCGCTTTGCTTGGCTCCGCATCAACCACCTCGACAGACGATAGAGCGCTCTGATTCGAGCCGCCAAACAGCTCACCGGTCTCAGCAAGCAATGCGAGATGCGCAGCAGTCCACCCTTTTTCCAGTGCATCGGCGGCATCATCACCATCGTCCCAGCGTCCGCCTTTGGTAAGGCTCGGCGTTTCGCCCTTGAGCACAGGCTTGCGCTTGAACACTGATAGCTCGATGGTTTGCACTGCACAACCCATTTCCGCCAGCTTGGCGGCTACCGCCTGCATGCACTTCGCGCCGCTGTCATCGTTATCGGGCCACAAGAGCACCCCACGGCCCTGCAATGGGGTGAAGTCCGCCTTGTGCCAAGAGTTGGAGCCGTTCGGCCAACAGGTGGCCACGTGACTGGGCAGAAGCATCTGGGCTGCATCAGCTGCCTTCTCGCCCTCACAGAGAATCACTGGCGCGTCTGGCTTCTTATCCAGCTCGTCCAGGCGTAACAGTGGGCGTGGCTCAGCCAGCCCCTGCCAGCGCCATTGAGCCGGCCCCTTCGCGCCACGTTTGCACCAGGTGAGCGGCGCAAATACCTTCTTGGAGGGCTCACCTTGACTACAGGCGATATCGAAGCGATAGAGAACCATCAAGGGCTCGCCTTGACCGTTGCGGTAACACCAAACTTTCGACGGAGCCCCATGCTGTCGGTGCTTGCTTGGGCATTTCGTCATCGCCTCAGCGGGAATCGGCAACACAGCCAGCCATTCAGAAGCGGCGGATTTTTTCGCCGGCTGATCCAAGATATCCGCACGGGGATCAATACGCAGAAACTCGACAAGCTTCTGGCATGGGTCAACGTCAGAGCAGCTTTCGAGATAGCGCACCAGGTCGATTAGATCGCCGCCTTTGTCACCCGTGGCAAAGTCAGCCCACGTGCCCTTCGTCAGGCTGATTTTCAGGGAGCCGGCGTGCTTGTCATTCCGGGTGGGGTTCGGTGCGGTGTATTCCTTTCCACCGTCTACACGTTTTCCACTTGGCAGCCAGTGCGAGAGCACCCGGTCAATCTGACGAAGCGCCTCAGCTTTGACCTGTGCAAAGGTGGGGCGACGGCTGTTGACTTTGGGTCCGCTCATACGCCACCGCCTTGGGCAATTTGAAGCCCTGTGGCGACGTCATCGATGAGGGCTTTAGCCATTTCCCCGAGGTAGTGAGCAGCCCAAACCACCGTCCCATTCTCATTTTCCACTCCACCCCGCAGAGTGAGCTTATTGATGCAGTCCATCAGAAGCGAGGCTTGCTCAAGCGCTTCCTCACAAGAAATGCCGGCATTAACGCGGAACAGCGGTGCGCTCTGCGAGTTGCAATAGGCAAAGGTGGCGCCGCCGGCGGTGTTGATCTCCAAGGAGGCCTTCATTGCGCACCTCCAGATACCGCACGACGGCTAGATTCGTCAGCATGAATCACCAGCGTGCGAATCAGCCCCAGCGTCCCGCGTACGTCCCACAGGGCAGCGGCGATCACGCGGTTCGCCAAGCGAGGGGCGTCACATTCGAACTGATCTTCCAACAGCAGCAGAACTGCGTTGGCGCGTTCTACTGCGCAAGTGATGGCATCAATGGGAATACCCGCATTGGCCTGCGCAGGCACGGCGAGGAGATCTTCGGGAAGGGCGATGCTCAGAGAAATGCTCATTGCGCACACCCTGTGTTTTCCAGGGCGCGGGCTTTGACCATATGGTCGTTGTAACGGGCAAGGCGAGTACGAAGGCTGGAGTCGGCGTGAAGAGCGGCGAGAGCCAATGCCCGATGGGCAGCGGCGCGAATTTTGGACGGACGGAGGGTGTGCATTGGGTGTTGCTCCTTGAGTTGAGGAGCCATCACCGCTTGCGGCCAAGCAAGGAATGGTGACGGCTGTACGCGGGTTGGCCGACCGGGACTCAAGGCACCCGGCACACCCGAAGGTGTCCCACGCACAGCCGCCATAACACGAAACTGCGGGCACAAAAAAAGCGCCTGCAATCGTATGGTGGGCGCTTGTGCGCCTTGAGTAGTTCGACCGGCCAAGGTCGGTCGCTGAATTTGCAGCGACGGCCACAGAGTAAACGCGAGCGAGCAGAAGCGCAACAGGTGCGCTTACTTGCACAAGCGCGAATGCAAGATTAAATTGAGCAGGCATGAAGACTTACCTCAACGCCCTCGGTAGCAGCCGGGGCGTTTTCGTTTGAGAGGTGCGGGCCGGAGCGGTCAGTAGCCGGATGTCAGTGGGGGCGCTTCGCCTTTAAGCCAGGCGAAGATCCTCGCGTCTTCCCTGCACCGGCGGCGGTACTCCTCAGCGAGCCACTCTTCACGTTTTGCAACGCACTCAGTTACGAAAGTATCCAGGTCTGTCTGGTCTCGTCCAAACGCATGACTTTGTTCGCTGGTGGCCTGTTCTTCATCCAGATCGTTCGCTACCCAGCCCTCCCAAACCTCAGCATCATTTGAATAGAGATAACTCTCATCGGTGAACCAGTAGGTTACCCATTCAGCCAGTTGAATTGCTGTGAGGCCTAAACGCCGCTGTTTGTCCATTGCGAACGGCCCTTCTCCCACGATGGTGGAGAACTCGCGACGGATTCCATTCTTCCGCATGAACGCGGGCATTTCCCACGGGTTCGCGCGAAGCGGAATGGCTAGGCCATCCGGGTTGAAAAAGAACGCCTCCTGGGACTGACCGTTCCAACTCACCCCGGCAATGATCCTGTGGCGCCAGTTGATATCCCCAGGCTTGTAGAGGCAGAACGCTGCGCCATATGGATCATGGAATGGGCCAGTGAAGTGATAACGGCGCACGCTCATGCTGCCACCCGGTCACGAGCCTGAATGCGGCTACGCGTCCATGCTTGAACCTCGGAAAGAACCCAGGCTACCGGGGCGCCCCGGGCGGTGCTGTTGCTCAGCTTCACCGGCAGCGGAAAGCCACTCTCGGCCTGCTGCATCAGCTTGTAGATTGTGGGACGGGCCAACCCTACGATGGCCATCACTTCAGTAATGCGGATCAGAGTGGTCTGTGGGTCGCGCCCAGAATGGAGGGAGGTTGGTGCGGAGAAAGTGGTCATAGTCATGCCTATATCTACAGAGACAGGCACAGACTAAAAACTCAAAAACGAATCAACACGGTCCGCTCGTTTTTCTTTTTTTCCTAGGGCCGTACTCTCCCAGTTCTCTGAGATTTTCCCTAATCGTGTCCCGTGTTCCGATCCCCTCTATACCGATCAGCCTGGATAGCAGTGCCTTAGGTTCAATTTCAGGGTAGGACTTCTTGATACGCTCAACGGCGGCCCTGGTGAGCTCCCGCTTCTTCGCCTTTCCATCTTGAGTAGCGGTACCTGGCCGACTGTTCCCCTTGCCAGCCAAGCGAGCCCGCTCGGAGCTTTTCACGGTGTAGATTTTGTCGATCATCGCCGGAAAAAAACTACCTGGCTGAAGCGTCCCAGAGCTCAACGCGACTTCAGACTGGCGATGAAGGTCAGCAAGCATCAAAACCTTTTCCGATTCAGCCACCCACTGGGCAAAGGTCTCTCTCACCTCAGCTTCCCTGCCCGGTTGGGTACGACGTTGGCGCTCAACCATGGTTTGAAAAAAATCGGGATCATTCAGCCTTAGGTATTCGGCTAAGTCAGGGTTGATGTCGTACACATTGAGCTCAACATTCCCCAGCCAATCAGCCAGCATCTGAACAGCGTCCAGCGCTTGCGCGAAGGCGTAGCTCGCCGCCATTCGAGAGCTAGGAATAGCTTCAACTTGACCTAGCACCTCACGCACTACATCCGGCAGCGAAAACGACTGGGCAAAGCACAATCGCTCGTAAATGAGATCTCGCTGCCTGAACGTCTCATGGATTACCCGCCTTGCTTGACTGGAATACCCCAAAGCTTCCTCGAGCCAATATGAAGCTGCCACGTTTATCACATCAAATGCCTGGCGAAAGTGCTCACGAAACTCAGGGAAAAGTGCAGTTTCCGCTACAGCATCCTCCATCATCTGGATCTCATCGAGCAGGCTACTGATGTCAGTATTCGCAAGCTCGAACGTGAATTGCTCCACCTCATTTTCGGACCAGATCACACCCCACGCCCCCTTGATCGAATAATGAGCCTGAGCGATAGATCGCTAAGCTGCCGACAGGCAACAGTGGTGCGAAACACCATATAGCGTTGATACACCTGCTTGTCCGCCTGGGCCGGCGATGTGTTACCAGTCCGGAGGCTAGGATTTTCAACGGTTCCACCAGCCCCGAAACACGAGTTACACATGAAACATCCCAATTGGTGGCTACGATCCACGAGCATTGACGACCGTAACGCATCGCTGGCTCTCGATGCCTCATGCGTTTCTTGAAGTCTCAAATGTCGCTCGCTACAGCATCTCGGTGGGCAAAGTCGTACGGGGTGATCGCTTCAACTCGATTGGCGTCCAAATAATCTGCCCACCACTGCACCATGAGCCTTCGTTCCTGAATGTGTTCTGCTTTGTGGATATACGCTGCGCGCACTGTGTTTCGCTCCTGATGGCTCATCTGTCGTTCGACGGCGTCTTTACTCCACAGCCCAGACTCAACCAGTGCTGAACATGCCATTGTCCTGAAACCGTGGCCGCACACCTCTGACTTCGTGTCATAGCCCATGCGTCGAAGGGCCTTGTTGACGGTGTTTTCGCTCATGGGTTTCCAGTGATGGTGATCACCTGCAAATACCAAATCGAATCGGCCGGTGAGATCACGGATTCGCTCTAAGACACTAACTGATTGACGACTGAGCGGAACCAAGTGTGGCGTGCTCATCTTCGAACCGCGATGGGAGTTCTTTACTCCCTCGATAGGCGCGCGCTCACCAGGTATTTCCCACATCAACCTCCCCATGTCGATCTCTCCCCAGCGAGCGAACCGAAGCTCACTGGAGCGGATGAACACCAGCAAGGTCAGCTGCACCGCGAGCTTGGTCAGGCCGCGCCCGCTGTCGGCATCTATCCGCTGCAGAAGCTCAGGTAACCGATCAAATGGCAGAGCAGGCCGATGTGCTGTTTTGCGAGTAGCAGTGGCGCCTTGCAGATCGATCGCAGGATTGAAGTCCAGGTGCCCATGCTGAACTGCCATGCGGAGGATGCCCGTCATGTACCGACGTAGGCGTGCAGCCGTATCTAAGGTATCCCGCTTTTCTGCCGCTTTCAGCGGTACGAGCAGATCCCGTGTTTTCAGCTCCGCGACCGGACGATCACCGAGGGTGGGCAACAGGTGTGATTCGATCCGTCGCCATACGGTGGCAGCATGACCAGGTGTCCACTTACGAGCGCAGGCCGCGTGCCATTCCTGAGCAAGCAAACGGAATGTATTCGCCCGGGCGTTAGCCGCTTCCTGTTTGTCCAAGCGCGCCTGCTCGATGGGGTCTTTCCCTGCAGCAAGGAGTTCAAGCGCCTGAGCGCGTCTCTCCCTGGCCGCTTTCAAGCCGAGCGCCGGATAGTTGCCGAACGTAGCTAAACCATCACGGCCATCAGGTTTGGTGTACTTCATACGCCAGGTCTTGACCCCTGACGGCTTCACCAGCAGGTAGAGGCCTTTACCATCAAACAGCTTGTAATCCTTCTCCCGAGGCTTAGCCGCATCACATTTGGGATCGGTGAGAGGCACCACTGTGCGCGCCATAGGGATACGTTTCCTTGTCGAACCGAGATATCCCTAACCATATCCCTAAATCGCGTAGATGCCCAGAGACAAAACGAGACAGGCAGAAACAACAAAGCCCGCGCTAGGCGGGCTTTGCGGGGTGTTTCGTAGACAGTCATAGACTTCTGGAAACTGGTCTCTGGTGCCGGAGACAGGAATCGAACCTGCGACCTTCGCGTTACGAGTGCGCTGCTCTACCGACTGAGCTACACCGGCGTGTAGCGCAACGTACCACTGCCGCAGCCGTTACGCAAACCCCTGTTTCCCCTCGCTAATTCCCCTGCCCTCAAGCCCCCTTGCAGCCCGTCGGCGCAAGGTCTTCTTCGATGTTGGTCGCGCAGCTCCAGCCGGTGGCCGAGCGGGTCAGGGTGAGGGTCTTGCCGAGCACGATGGCCGGTGCATCGGCCAGGGTGCAGCCGATGGTGGCGCTGCCATTGGCGGCGCTGCCCTGGGCGGTGATGGCGCAATGGGACGTGGCCGCCTGGCCGCCCAAGGCGGCGACGTCGGCCACGTCCTTGCCTTCGTTCAGGCGCAGGTCCATCGCGGTCTTCAGCGCGGAGATTTCCAGCAGGCCGGCGGACGCTTTGGCGCGGGCCTGGTGGTTGGTGTACATCGGGATGGCGATGGTCGCCAGAATGCCGATGATCGCCACGACGATCATCAGTTCGATCAGGGTGATACCGCGTTGCCCTTTCATGAACGTTTTCCTTTTTGATTCGCATACTCGGTGGGGTCAGGCTCGACCCCAGACTCGCAGCGGCGCAGTAGGCCTGAACGGACACCTTTTGTCACCCCTGCCCGTCTGGGCGTCATGCTCGCTGAACTACTCTAGTGAGCCTCAGGGAAGCGTGCCCCTCCAAGGACGCGGCAAGCTGTTTCCAGGCTTGTCGCAACGGCAAAAAGGACCTTTGCATGAAGCATTCGACTCAGCGATACGCCTGGCACGGCACCGATGCCAGTGGCGCAGCCGTCAGTGGCCAAACGCGTGGGCGCAGCCCGGCGTATGTGCGCGCCGGGCTGTTGCATCAGGGGATTCACGTTGCGCATTTACGCGCCGTTGGCGAGTGGGCCTGGCGCTGGCCGAAGGGGCGGGGCAAATGCGACCCGGCGGGCTTCAGCCGGCAGTTGGCGACGTTGCTGAAAGCGGGTGTGCCGCTGCTGCAGGCGTTCGAGGTGATGGGCCGCAGCGGCTGCGATGCCGGGCAGGCGGCGTTGCTGCAGCGCTTGCAACAGGATGTGGGCGCGGGGCTTGGGCTGGCGGATGCCTTGCAGCGCCACCCAGGCTGGTTCGATGCGTTGTACTGCAACCTGGTGCGGGTGGGCGAGCAGTCCGGCACGCTGGACCGGCAACTCGAACAGCTGGCGGGGATGCTGGAGCAGCGTCAGGCGCTGCACAAGAAACTGCGCAAGGCGATGCTCTATCCGCTGCTGCTGTTGCTGACAGGCCTGGGGGTGTCGGCGATCTTGTTGCTGGAAGTGATTCCGCGTTTCCAGGCGCTGTTCGCGGGCTTTGATGCGGCACTGCCTGCCTTCACGCAGTGGGTCATCGACTTGTCCACAGGGCTGGGGCGTGTGGCGCCGCTGCTGTTGATAACTGCCGTTGTGCTTTGCCTGGGTGGGCGCGCGCTGTATCGCAAGCACGTGCCGGCCCGCCTGTGGATATCTCGCCAAGCGCTGCGTGTGCCGGTATTCGGCACGCTGCTCGGGCAAGCCGCCCTGGCGCGCTTCGCCCGCAGCCTGGGCACGGCGTATACCGCCGGGGTGCCGTTGCTGGATGCGCTGGGCACGGTAGCCGGGGCCTGCGGGGGCGACTTGCAGCAACGGGCCGTACTGCGCCTGCGCCAGGGCATGGCCAATGGGCAGGGGCTGCACCAGGCGATGACGGCCGAGCCGATGTTTCCGCCCCTGTTGGTACAACTCACCGCCATCGGCGAATCCAGCGGCACGCTGGAGCAGATGCTGGATAAAGCCGCCAGCCATTACGAAGAACAGGTCAGCCAGGCGCTGGAGCAGTTGACCAGCCTGCTCGAGCCGGCCATCGTGGCGGTCCTGGGCGTGCTGGTGGGCGGCCTGGTGGTGGCGATGTACCTGCCGATCTTCCAGTTGGGTAGCTTGATCTGAACATGACTTTATGGACTTTGCTGGCTGAACAGCCGGCGTACTTCATCACCTTGGCGGCCTTGCTCGGCCTGTTGGTGGGCAGCTTCATCAACGTGCTGGTGTATCGCCTGCCGATCATGCTGGAGCGCCAATGGCAGCGGGAGGCCCAGGAGGTACGGGGGCTTGAACCTCATCGGCACGAGCGCTTCGATTTGTGCCTGCCCGCGTCCCACTGCCCGCATTGTGGCCATCGCATTCGGGCGTGGGAGAACATTCCGCTGCTGAGTTACCTGATGCTGCGCGGGCGCTGCTCGGCCTGCAAAGGCGCCATCAGTGCCAGGTATCCGCTGGTGGAAGCCGTTTGCGCGGCGCTATCGCTGGTGGTGGCCTGGCACTTCGGCCCCTCGCTCGCGGCGTTGTTCGCACTGCTTTTGACCTGGAGCCTGCTGGCCCTGAGCCTGATCGATGCCGACCACGGCCTGCTGCCGGACGTGCTGGTGCTGCCGGTGCTGTGGCTGGGGCTGATCGTCAACGCCTGCGGCATCTTCGTGCCGCTGAGCCATGCCTTGTGGGGCGCGGTGGCCGGGTATCTGAGCCTGTGGACGGTGTATTGGCTGTTCAAGCTGGTAACCGGCAAGGAAGGCATGGGCTATGGCGACTTCAAGCTGCTGGCCCTGATCGGCGCCTGGGCGGGCTGGCAGGTACTGCCCCTGACCCTGCTGCTGTCGTCGGTGCTGGGGGCGGTAATCGGCCTGAGTTTGCTGCGCCTGCGCCAGCGCCCGGTGAGCATGGCGATACCCTTTGGCCCTTATCTGGCCATTGCGGGGTGGATTGCTGTGCTCTGGGGTGATGAAATATACGCTTCCTACCTGCAACTGCTTGGATTCTGATGACCACTGCGGCCTTCACACCTTGGATTCTCGGCCTTACCGGCGGCATCGGCAGCGGCAAGAGCGCAGCCGCCGAACGCTTCGTCGAGCTTGGCGTGCACCTGGTCGATGCCGACCAGGCGGCGCGCTGGGTCGTCGAACCCGGCCGCCCGGCCCTGGCCAGCATCGTCGAGCGCTTCGGCCCCGGCGTGTTGCTGGAAGATGGCCAGCTCGATCGCGCGGCCCTGCGCCAGTTGATCTTCGCCGACCCGGCGCAGCGCAAATGGCTGGAGCAGCTGCTGCACCCGCTGATCGGGCAGGAGATTTTCAGTTACCTGGCCAAGGCCCAGTCGCCTTATGCGGTGTATGTGTCGCCGCTGCTGATCGAGTCTGGCCAGCACTTGAAGACCCAGCGTGTGCTGGTGATCGATGCGCCCCAGGCATTGCAGGTAGCGCGTACCTTGCAGCGCGACAACACCAGCGCCGAGCAGGTGCAGGCGATTCTCGACGCCCAACTGGCCCGCGAGGAGCGCCTGCGCCATGCCGATGATGTGGTGGTGAATGACGGCGACCTGGCGGCGTTGCACCAGCAGATCGACCGTTTGCACCACTTTTACCTGACTTTACGAGGAGGCCAGCCATGAGCAAGCCATTGACCGTCGATTGCCCGACCTGTGGCGCACCTGTGGAATGGAACGAGAAGAGCGCGTTCCGGCCGTTCTGCTCCGATCGCTGCAAGTTGATCGACCTGGGGGCCTGGGCGGCCGAGGAGCACAAGATTCCGGGGGCTGAAGAGTCTGAGGATGAGCTGTATTCAGGGGATCTGGAGCCGCGCCACTAAGCTGCTGCCTGTTGCGGCCTCTTCGCGGGACAAGCCCGCACCCACAGGTACACCTCAGGTTCTGAAAGCTGTGGCCATCCTGTGGGAGCGGGCTTGTCCCGCGAAGAGGCCAGCCAAGCCACTACAACATTACCGCTCTTCATCCTTCCACGGCGCCTGCAGATACCGGGTGCGGTTGAACGTCTCCAGCCATTCCGGGCAAAAAACCACCAGCGCACTGATCACCATGCCGTTGATGAACGCCTCCGGGAACATCATCAGCCACAGGTAGCCCACAAAGTCGCTCAACCACTCCGGCATGGCGAAACGCCCATCCAGCCACAGCAAACCCAGCGCCGCCAACACGCAGACCAGCACCGTGAGCGCAGCCGGGAAAAACCCCGAGCAGAAGATGTACACGAACAGGTTGCGCGGCTGCGCCCGCTCGACCAGCAGGGCACACACCTCGGTAATCAGCACCGGCAAACCCACCAGCAACAACCCGTTCACCCCTAGCGCTGCCAAGTCCTGCCGCCCCAGCGCCAGCAACCCGAGCTGGGCGAAGAAGCCCCCCAGAATCGCCAGCGGCCAATCCAGCAGCAGGGTCACGGCCGTCATGCCGATGAAGTGGTACGACACCCCGGTATCGAAGTCGCGCCGCACCAGCCACAGGGCAAACAGGCAGAACACCGTGCCAAACAGCAGGTGCTGCCGGCGCCGGTCGGTGAACAGCTCCACCCAGCGGGTACGGCTGGCCGCCCATACCAACAAAGGCACATAACCCAGCCAGCCAAGGCTTAGGCTGGTATCGGACAACACCTGCGCGCTGATCACCTGAGGCATACCCCTTGCCGGCCTGTGGATAAGCTTGAGTCTACACCCATTGAAAACAGCATCTTATCGTCATGGATTAGCGACTAAGCTTGTGGCATGGATGACTCAGACTACCTGCGCCTGCTCACCATCCAGGCCGAACAAGCCAATGCCTTCCTCTCCAATGCACGCAAGTGGGAGCGGGAGCGTTGGGTATGCCAGCGCCTGCTGCAGGGGCTGAACATCCCCTATCGCAGCGAGGATTTCACCCCGGCTGGCCAGGAGCCGCCGGACGTGTTGTTCCGCGACGCGGCGTTCGAGGTATTTTTCGTGCTCGATGAAGGGCGCCGGCTCAATGACGAATGGCGCGAAGAATTGCAGCGCAGGCGCAGCGCCTTCTCCCTGGCCCAGCTGGTGCGCCGCGAAGCGCGGCCCCGGCGCATCGCCGCCAGCGAGCTGCTGGCGCGCCTGGCCCCGACCTTGCGCAAGAAGGCGCACAACTACCGCGAACGCGGGCTGGAGCTCAACGAGCTGGACATCATCGCCTTCGCCAGCCTCAAGCGCGAGGTGCTCGACCTCAACACCCACTTCCCGCCGCCCACCGAATACCTGCGCCAGGGCTGGCGGTCGCTGTCGCTGGTGGGGCCGACCTTCGCCCGGGTGCTGTTCGCCCACCCCGATGCGCCGGATTTCTTGCGCGGCAACCTGGGGCGCAGCATCGTGTTCGACGTGGGCATCAGTCTTTGATCCAGTGCCGAGAGTCTTTGCGATGGCGTACACTCGGCGCCAGGGATAGAAAGCATTATCATTTGTTTCAAGCGCTTGCATGAACGCTGTAGCGTGCATGCAGTCACAAACGTCTACCTGACGAGGCCCACCATGACCAGCCGCCTGAATCCTGAAGATCAGCGTCGTGTCGATGAGTATCTGCGAGCCCCCCAGCATCAAGTCGAGCGCAGGCCCTTCCGGCCTTGGTTGCTCCTTGCGCTGGTGCTGGCGGTGACCATCGGGTTGGGCCTCATCAGCCGCCTGCTGAGTGGACTGGTGCTATGAGCTGCCTTGCGCTCGCCCTCCCCTCGTGCAGTTTGCGGCCGGCCGGCACGGCCACGGATTCCGTAAACCTTATGAGATATTCCCATGACTCATCGCATCGTGATTGTCGGCGGCGGCGCCGGCGGCCTGGAACTGGCGACCCGCCTGGGTAAAAGCCTGGGCAAGCGCAAGCAGGCCGAGATCACCCTGGTCGACGCCAACCTCACGCACATCTGGAAGCCGCTGCTGCACGAAGTGGCCGCCGGCTCGCTCAACTCCTCGGAAGACGAACTGAACTACGTGGCCCAGGCCAAGTGGAACCACTTCAACTTCCAGCTGGGGCGCATGAGCGGCCTGGACCGTGAAGGCAAGCAGATTCAACTGGCCGCCACCCTCGACGAAGAGGGCCGCGAGCTGCTGCCTGCGCGCACCCTGGCCTACGACACCCTGGTGATCGCCGTGGGCAGCAACACCAACGACTTCGGCACCCTGGGCGCGGCGCAGCACTGCCTGTTCCTGGACACCCGCAAGCAGGCCGAGCGCTTCCACCAGCAACTGCTTAACCACTACCTGCGTGCCCACGCAGGCGACGTGGCCAGCGAGCAGATCAGCGTGGCAATCGTCGGCGCCGGTGCCACCGGTGTCGAGCTGGCGGCCGAACTGCACCACGCGGCCCACGAGCTGGCAGCCTATGGCCTGGACCGCATCCAGCCCAAGGACATGCACATCACCCTGATCGAAGCCGGCCCGCGGGTCCTGCCTGCCCTGCCCGAGCGCATCAGCGTGCCGGTGCACAAGACGCTGGAAAAACTCGGCGTGAAAGTGCTGACCAATGCCGCGGTCAGCGAAGTGACCGAGGACGGGCTGAAAACCAAGGATGGCGAAGTGATCCAGGCCAGCCTGAAAGTCTGGGCGGCGGGTATCCGTGCGCCGGGCTTCCTCAAGGACATCGATGGCCTGGAAACCAACCGCATCAACCAGCTGGTGGTCAAGCCAACCCTGCAGACCACCCGCGACGACAACATCTTCGCCTTCGGTGACTGCGCCGCCTGCCCGCAACCGGGTAGCGACCGCAACGTACCGCCTCGGGCGCAGGCGGCGCACCAGCAGGCTTCGATGCTGGCGCAGAGCCTGAAGGCGCGGCTGGAGAACAAAGCCCTGCCGACTTATGAGTACAAGGATTACGGCTCGCTGGTGTCGCTGTCGCGCTTCTCGGCGGTGGGCAACCTGATGGGTAACCTGATGGGCAGCGTGAAACTGGAAGGCTGGCTGGCGCGGATGTTCTATGTGTCGCTGTACCGCATGCACCAGATGGCGCTGTTTGGGTTCTTCCGCACGGCGCTGATGATGCTGGGCAGCAAGATTGGGCGCGGCACCGAGCCGCGGTTGAAGCTGCACTGATTTAGCGAGCGGCATGAGGCCAGGTTATCTGGACTGGCCTCATCGCCGGCAAGCCGGCTCCCACAGGGGCATGCGAACTGCACCGAAAGGTGCATTTTTTTTGCGTGGGATAAATTCGAGGCAAAAGAAAAAGGGCATCTCTTTCGAGATGCCCTCTTTACATGGTGGGTCGTGTAGGATTCGAACCTACGACCAATTGGTTAAAAGCCAACTGCTCTACCAACTGAGCTAACGACCCTGAAAATGGTCGGGGTGAGGGGA
>NZ_DJTF01000185.1:0-7318 GCF_002438125.1 Pseudomonas sp. UBA6315 | reverse complement strand
CAAGACTTGCCACCGTCGGGCCGTGTCAGACACGCGCCTGGTTATCGAACCCCAGCATGCCTGTTGCGCGGATGACCTTGTGGGTCAGGTAGCCGGCTTCGCTGGAGGCAGCGGAGGCGGCGAGAAAACCGGTGGTGAGCCAACGGTTGACCGTCTGGCCCTGGGCGTTCTTCTCGATGAAGTTGGCGTCGCGGTCCTGCTTCATCAGGTCGGCGATGCGGTCGAGCGCTTCGTCCCATTCGACCCGCACCCACTCCTTGCTGCCTGGCTTGCGCACCTCGGGGTACTGCAGGCGGCTGGCGCTGTGGATGAAGTCGAGCAGGCCGGCGCCTTTTGGGCACAGGGTGCCGCGGTTGACCGGGTGGTCGGCGTCGCCTTCGATGTGGATGATGTTCTGTTTGACGTTCTTGCCCGCATCGCCCTGGCTGTACAGGATCAGGCCGCAGCCGACCGAACAGTAGGGGCAGGTGTTACGGGTTTCTTTGGTGTGCGCCAGCTTGAAGTGACGCACCTGCTCGGCAAACGCAGGCGTCGGGGCCATGCCCAACGCTGCCAGGCTCGAGCCTCCAAGGCCGACGGCGGCGACCTTGAAGAACTGCCGACGGTTGAGGTCCATCGTGCACTCCTGATCAGGTGGTGGACGCACGGAACATGGCCGGCGCCTCTTGGTAGTCACGGGGGGCGGTTTTGACGGCCGCCAATAGATAAGACTAGTCAAGAATCGAGAAGGTGCGATGACATGGGTCAGCAGTTATGGCCCTTTCGCGGGGCATGAAGGTTGCGCTGTACCTGTGGGAGCGGGCTTGCCCCGCGAAGAGGACAGTAGCCGTAAGACATTTCTGAACCTGAAACCAAATGCTTCAGGTTTTGCATCTTTGGGAATTATCCTACGGTCGCTACTGAAGTTTCGCTGTTGTCGGGGAAATGCCTCACGGATAACGTTCTCGGGTCGCTTTGCCGACCGGGCGTGAGAACCCGATTGACACAACAGCACCGTCGTTATGGCGGTCGTGCGCGGGCAGGCTTCGGCCTGGCCGAGTTTTGCTCTTGTTCCTCGGTTTCTCACCCCGCGCACGGCTGCCACCCACAATCCGTGAGAAAGATTGAAGTGGCAGCTTCCTTAAGCCGAACAAGAGTTAGCTGCCATGAAGAAAATCGTCCCCGATCCACCCCGCCGTAAACCCATCACCACCCCATTTTTCAGCGTCCAATCCGATATGTACCCACCCGACGCCCTGGCCCACGCCAGCGAGCTCCTCCGTGGCGTCATCGAAACCCTCGACGAACACTGCCGCGCCCGCGCCGGTGAACACGGCCTGAGCATGTTGAGCAATGCGATGCATGCCAGCGAGATCGCCTATTCGCTGGTGGAACATGTGCATACCCAGCTCTATGGCCTGCAGGCGGGGGAATGACGTTATGGCAGATGATGCCAAAGTCCTCACCACCGTTGGTGTGCAAACCTTCCTCGATGTCGGCAACCCGCCGATTGACCTGCTGCGTGTGCAGCCTGGGGTTCCAGTCGATGATGCCTACGAGCAGGTTTCGATATTGCTGGGCTACATCAGGCACCTGGTGCGCGAGGGTGATATGGAAGATGACCATAAAATGCTCGGTGCAGCGGACTATCTGAGTGCTTTGGCCAAGGCGCTGATGAACGATATCGAGATCGCCAAGAACCGGTTGCATTGACCTTGAGGGCCTCTTCGCGGGGCAAGCCCGCTCCCACAGGTACAGCGCAACCTTCATGCCTGCGCAGAACCTGTGGGAGCGGGCTTGCCCCGCGAAGAGGACGGTAGCGACACCTACCGGACATCAGTTTCGGATATGGACTACATCCTCGCGCAAAAACTGCCTGCTAGCTTGCCCGGCCGAACAGTCCTCAGGGGTAACGCTCGCATGCCTTCGAACCATGGCCGTTTCAGTCTTTTCATGTGCGCTGTGCTTTTTGCCGCAACCTCACAGGCAGACGCCCCCTCCCCCATCACCGCCGAAGCCGCCCGCAACATGGCCGCCGCGGCCGAACACGCAGCCCGCGCCCAGGGTTATGCCATCGTCATCAGCATCGTCGACAACCATGGCAACCTGAAACACTTCCACCGCATGGACGGCACCAGCAGCGGCAGCATCCAGGTTGCGCAGCTCAAGGCATCGACGTCTGCCCGCTTCCCCCTGTCCTCACGCGCGCTCGGCGAACGCAGCGCCGCATTGCCAGCCAACCCCTACGCCTCCTTGCCGGGCTTCACACTGCTCGGCGGCGGTTTGCCGATCATGGATGCCAACGGCCAGCACATCGGCGGCATCGGTATCAGCGGTGCAACCCCGGAACTGGACGCGCAGTTCGCCCAGGCGGCGCTGGATGCCGACGCCTGAGCAAGCGGGCAATCAGGCGGCGCCCAGCGGCAGGTCGCGGGCGATGTTGAGCGCGGCACTGCTTTGCGCCACCGGCATGATTTCGATGGTGTTGATGTTCACGTGCGCAGGCTGCTCGGCGATCCAGGCGACTGTGGCGGCGATGTCCTCTGGCAGGATGGCTTCCACATCGCGGTACAGCGCCTCCACGGCATTGAGGTCGCCGTTCAGGCGCACCACCGAGAAATCGGTGCCCGAGCACAGGCCCGGCTCGATGTTGCTCACCCGCACCCGCGTGCCTGCCAGGTCGGCGCGCAGGTTGAGGCTGAACTGGCGCACGAAGGCCTTGCTGGCGCCATAGACGTTGCCGCCCGGGTACGGGTAGGTGCCGGCAATCGAGCCGATGTTGATGATCATCCCGCGGTCGGCTTCCACCATTTGCGGCAGGATCTTGTGGGTCACCATGGCCAGGCCGGTGATGTTGGTGTCGATCATCCGCTGCCAGTTCTCGGCGCTGGACACCTGGGCGCGCTCGACGCCCAGCGCCAGCCCGGCATTGTTCACCAGCAGGTCGATCTGCAGCGAGGCGTCGCGAATCTGCTCCACCGCCGCTTCCAGCGATGCAGCATCGGTCACATCCAGCGCCAGCGGGATGAAGTTGACGCCCAGCTCGCGCTCCAGCGCCTGCAGCTTGTCCATGCGCCGGGCGCCGCCGATCACGCGGTAGCCCTTGCTGACCAGGGTGCGGCAGATGGCCCGGCCAAAGCCCGAGGAGGCGCCGGTTACGAATGCGGTTTTCATCAGGTTGTCTCCTTTTGAGAAATGTCAGGCCAGGTACTTCACGCCCAGGCTGGTGAACAGGCACAGCATCGAGAACACCAGCGCCTTGCGGACCACTTCGTTGCCTTTGCGCAAGGCCAGGGCGCTGCCCATGTGGTTGCCGAGGATGTTGCAGGCCACCAGCGGCAAGGCCAGCAGGTAGACGACCTTGCCCGCCATGATGAAGGCCACCAGGGCGCCGATGTTCGAGGCGAAGTTGAAGGTCTTGGAGTTGGCCGAGCTGGACACCAGGTCCATGCGCAGCAGGTAGTGGAAGGCGATGATGAACATGCTGCCGGTGCCGGGGCCGAAGAAGCCGTCATAGAAGCCAATGGCCAGGCAAGTCAGCGGCACCACGGTGTAGAGCACCCGCGGCGACAGCTCGCGCTCCTGCACCGGGCGGTCCTTGGGGGTGAGAAAGATCAGGATGCCGAACGGGATCAGCGCCAGGATGATCTTGCCCACGGTTTCCTGGGAAATCGACACGATCAGGTGCGCGCCAAGGTAGGCGCCGAGTAGCGAGAACGGTACGCCGACCAGGGCGACCTTCCACACCATCTTGCTGTTGGCCAGGAAATTGCGGATGGCCGCCAGCGTGCCCAGGGTACTGACCAGTTTTTCCTGGCCCAGGGCAACCTGGGGCGGCATGCCCACCAGCAGGAAGCCCGGTACCAGAAACAGCCCGCCGCCCCCGGCGATGCTGTCGACGAAGCCAGCGATGAAGGCAATGGTGCCCAACAGCAGAATCGCCAGCAGCCAATGTTCCGCCCAGAAGGCGCCTAACAGTTCCATAGCAGTTGTTCCTTGAGTGTGGCGATGGCTCAGGAGAGCACTTCGTAGAGGTGATCGGCGCGGGCGAAGTGCACCCGGTTCAGGTCGTTGACCGCGAACAGGCGCAGCAGCCAGCGGTCGGCGCCATCGTTCTGGGGTTCGAAACCATCGCGGGCATGCAGCACGCGCTGGTTCTTGAAGATCATGAAGTCGCCCGGCAGCAGCAGGTGCGGCTCATCGAAACGGCGGGTTTCCAGCAGGCTGCGCAGGCTGGCCAGGGCTTGCTCGGCGCGCAGGTTCAGGCCGTGGGTGTTTTCGCTGTCGAAACGGCACAGCCACTCGCCGGCATGGCCGCGCACCAGCACCGGCAGTTCGGCGGTGCAGCGGCGGTTGCCGGTGAACGAGTCCGGGCGGCGGATTTCGAACTGCGCCAGGCTCAGTTCGCGCACGGTGGCCAGGGGTAGCGCCGCCAACACGGCATCGAGGTTGACCAGGGTGGTGCTGATACGCGGGTCGCAGCGCATGCCGAAGAAGGACAGGTATTCCGGGCAGCAGGACGCTGCGCCCAGCGGCTCGCTGGACAACGGCAGGTCCGGGTTGTCGACGTGGTAGGAGAATCGCAGGCGCGAACCGTGCGAGCTCTTGTGGCTGGACGAGGTGCGCGCCGGGATGACATGACGGAACAAGCGGCCGTCGTTTTCACCTTCATAGACGATCGGGTTGATGCCCATCAGGCATTGCATGGTCAGGCTGACCAGGCAGGCGACTGGCGTGCTGCGCGGGCTGAGTACCCCGGAGTACGGCGTGGGCGGCACATCCCGGTCACGCGGGCAGTTGCGCACGATCATGCTGGTCAACTGCGGGTCTTCGACGAACCCGCGGATCTGCTGGCACAGGGCCTTGCCCAGCACCTCCTGGGCCTGGTCCTTCAGTTGGGGGTAGAGCTCTTTGCTGGTCTCGAAGTCCAGAGGGGTGTTGTGCAGTAACGTTTGCCAGGCGCTCGAGACGACCCAGGGCAGGCGAATCTCCAGCGAGGTCCGGGCCTCGGCTGCTTGTTGCAGGTGTGCGCTTTCCATTTCGGGTGATATTCCATTGGCCATTCGGTGTCGTGCTTTGCCGGGCAGAGGCGGCAGACATTGTCTTTTTGAAGCCATTCACATCTGGTCGAACGCTTGCTGGGGAGCTGCTCACGCCCCCTTTGAATTGCATCGACTCAATCATTGTAATTACAAGAATA
Organism: Pseudomonas sp. UBA6315; assembly: GCF_002438125.1. Lineage (NCBI taxonomy): Bacteria > Pseudomonadati > Pseudomonadota > Gammaproteobacteria > Pseudomonadales > Pseudomonadaceae > Pseudomonas > Pseudomonas sp. UBA6315. Next base: position 2,139 of record NZ_DJTF01000185.1, on the reverse strand, counting down.
AAGTCGATTCAATTGATTTCTATGAGCGATTACACGCACGATTTAATCGACTCAATCAACTTATTGATTTCAAAAGATTTCTCAATGAAGCCACTAGGACTGGCGATCTTCACGGCTCGAGGTACGTGACGAAACAGCCATTCGAGGGTGCTCAAGAACGAATCAATCGATGCAATTTACCTGTAGGAAAACACAATTACTTCCATCTGACCTTTCGTGCTAGGCTTCCGCGTTCTCGCAGCTTCTGGTGCCATTTCTATGTGGGTTCCTCACTACAGCGACCTGGCGCAGCCGGTCTACCTGATGATTGCCGACGCCCTCGAGCAGGACATCGGCAGCGGCCGGCTGGCAGCAGGCGATCGCCTGCCGACGCTCAAGGACCTGGCCGAATCATTGAACGTGACGCCTGGCACCATCGGCCGGGCCTATGACGAAGCCGCCAAGCGCGGGTTGGTGGTCGGTGAGGTTGGCCGGGGTACTTTCGTGCTACAGCAGCGGCCGGCTGCACCCACGCCGGCGCCAGCGACCCCGCCTGCGCCTGGCCCGCGCCAGCACGAAAGCGGGCAGATCGACCTGTCGATCATCAAGCCCAACGATGCCCACATGACCGACTGGCTGCGGGGCGCCATCACCGAGCTGGCGGCATCGCCCGACCTGGTTCAGGTGCTCGACTACGTCACCGAAGGCGGCCACGCGACGCACAAGCAGGCAGGCGCCGCCTGGATTCAACGGTGGCTGCCCGAGGCCCGCTGGCAGCAGGTGGTGCTGACGTCAGGTGCGCAGCACGGCCTGCTGGTTGCCATCAGCAGCCTGTCGAAGAGCGATGACGTGATCCTCTGCGAATCGTTCTGCTACCCCGGCATCATTTCCCTTGCCCACAGCATGGGCCGCCGGCTGCGTGGCGTGGCCATGGATGAACACGGGCTGATTCCCGAAGCGTTGCGCGCGGCCTGCGAGGAGCACCGCCCTTCCCTGCTGGTGTGCGTGACCACGCATCAGAACCCGACCAACTCGATCATGCCCCACGAACGCCGCGAAGCCATCGCCGCGATTGCCCGCGAGTTCGACCTGTTCATCGTCGACGACGACATTTACGGGTTCCTTGAGTCGGCCCCGGACTACCAGCCGCTGGCGGCCTATGCACCGGAGCGTTCGGTATACCTGACCAGCCTGTCCAAGAGCGTGCTGCCGGCGCTGCGCATCGGCTACTTGTATGCCCCGCCGCAAACCCTGTCGCGGCTTTCGTCGATGGTGCGCAGCAGTGTCTGGATGCCTTCGCCGCTGATGGCGCAGCTGGCCAGCAACTTGATCAACAGCGGCATGGCCGACCAGTTGGTGAAGGTGCAGCAGGACGAAGCGGCCGCGCGCCAGCAGATGGCCCGGGAAGTTCTGGGCAAATACAAGATTCGCAGCCAGCCCAACAGCTTCCATCTATGGCTGGAGCTGCCCGAGCCCTGGACCAGCGATGAATTCGCCAACCTGGCGCGCAACAATGGGGTCACGGTGGTCAGTGGCAGCCAGTTCCTGCCCGAACGCAGCCCTGCCGCCTGCGGCGTGCGCATTGCGCTGATGACTCCTAGCCGTGCGGAGCTGGGCTTTGCCTTGACCAAGCTTGCCAGCCTGCTGGACTCGCCGGAGCCGCGGCTGTTCTATTGAAGGGCTTAGCTCTGCGTAATAGCGCCATAAAAAAAGCCCAAGGCAATCGCCTTGGGCTTTTTTAGTACAGGCTTCGCGCTGAATCAGAACGGAATGTCGTCATCGAAGCTGTCGAAGTCAGCCGCCGGCTGTGGCGCAGGCTGCTGCGGCGCTGGGCGCTGCTGGGCCTGTTGCGGGCGCGGGGCCTGCTGGCGCTGAGGGGCCTGGTTGTACTGTTGCTGCTGGCCACCCTGGTTGTAGTTGTTGCCACCACCTTGGTTGTACTGGTCGCCGCCACCTTGCTGGTTCTGCGGACGGCCGCCGAGCAGCTGCATGGTGCCCTGCATGTCGACGATGATTTCAGTGGTGTAGCGCTTGATGCCGTCTTTTTCCCACTCGCGGGTCTGCAGCTTGCCTTCGATGTACACCTGCGAACCCTTGCGCAGGTATTCGCCGGCGATTTCGGCAACCTTGCCGAACATCGACACACGGTGCCACTCGGTA
>NZ_DJTF01000159.1:0-22115 GCF_002438125.1 Pseudomonas sp. UBA6315 | reverse complement strand
TAGGCGGTGTAGTCGTCGCTGGTGAAGGCATTCTCTTCCGCGCCCAGGTCACGCAGGATGCGCGAGGCCTCGCCGGGGCCGATCTTGTCGCTGCCCTTGAACATCATGTGCTCGAGCGCGTGGGACAGGCCGGTCTGGCCCGGGGTTTCGTAGCTGGAGCCAACCTTGTACCAGATCTGCGAAACCACCACCGGGGCGCGATGGTCTTCGCGCACGACCACTTTCAGGCCGTTGTCGAGGATGAATTCGTGGGTGGGTTGCACATCGGCGGCGAAGGCCGCCAGTGGCAGGCAGAGCGTGCTGAGCAACAGGCCAGCGGCGCGGCGGGCTAGAGCATTCATAAGGTGTTTGACCTGTTCGGCGGCCCGCTGGTTTAGCGTCGGCGGGCCAGGAGGTGCTAGGATACTGATCCGGTTGCCTGGCGACCATGCCTGTCGCCGTTCTGGCCCCCAGGCCCACAAGACAAAACATTGCGCATGAACCAGCCGGATTCAAAATAGTCTGTTCTGCGTTTAGAGAATTCCCGATGCGCCACTGCTGGCCCATCGCTACCCTGAGATAGCCGTCTTCCATGTTTGGTTCCAACGACGACAAAAAAGCGCCGGCCGAGGCTGGCGAGAAAAAAGGCCTGTTCAGCTGGTTTCGCAAGAAGCCGCAGCAACCTGTCGCCGAACAGCCACAGACACCCGATGCCCAAGCTGCCGAGCCGGTAGCCGCACAGCCCGCCGTCGAGCCGCCCGAAGCGGCTCCGGCAGCGCCGGTGGTTGCCCAGGCACCTGCGGCCCCTGCGGCGCCTGCTGTCGCCGAGACACCGCGCCCGGCCGAGCCTGAGCCAGCCCCAGCCGTCATCCTCGAGCCTGTGCAGCAGGCCCCTGCGGCAGCAGGCTTGCCGGCGGATGTGGAGCCAGCCCCGGCACAAGCCGAGCGCCCGGCAGTGGTGGTTGCGGCCCCCGAGATCCCGGTTGCCCAGCCCGTCGAGCCGCCCGTCAGCAACCTGGTCCTGCCCGTCGCTGAAGAGCCCGTCGCCCTGGTCCCGGACCTCGAGCCCAAGGCCCCGCCAGCGATCCCCGAGCGCCCGGCCCCCGAGCCCGCCGCTGCGCCTGCAGTGGTCGAGCCGGTAATCGCAGCGCCTGCCCCGGTCGAGCCCGAGCCGGCCCCCGTGGTCGCCGCCCCAGCCGGCGAACAGTCCAAGCCCGGCTTCTTCGCCCGCCTCAAACAAGGCCTGTCGAAGACCAGCGCCAGCATTGGCGAGGGCATGGCCAGCCTGTTCCTGGGCAAGAAGGTCATCGATGACGACCTGCTCGACGAAATCGAGACGCGCCTGCTGACCGCCGACGTGGGTGTGGAAGCCACCTCGGCGATCGTCCAGAACCTGACCCAGAAGGTCGCCCGCAAGCAGCTGGCCGATGCCGACGCGCTGTACAAGTCGCTGCAGGATGAACTGGCCGCGCTGCTGCGCCCGGTCGAGCAGCCGCTGAAGGTCGAGGCGCAGAACAAGCCTTACGTGATCCTCGTGGTCGGCGTGAACGGCGCCGGCAAGACCACCACCATCGGCAAGCTGGCCAAGAAGCTGCAGCTCGAAGGCAAGAAGGTCATGCTGGCCGCCGGCGACACCTTCCGCGCCGCTGCGGTCGAGCAATTGCAGGTGTGGGGCGAGCGCAACCAGATCCCGGTGATCGCCCAGCACACCGGCGCCGACTCCGCCTCGGTGATCTTCGACGCCGTGCAGGCCGCCAAGGCCCGCGGTGTCGATGTGCTGATCGCCGACACCGCCGGCCGCCTGCACACCAAGGACAACCTGATGGAAGAGCTGAAGAAGGTCCGTCGGGTGATCGGCAAGCTCGACGCCGAGGCGCCGCACGAGGTGTTGCTGGTGCTCGATGCCGGCACCGGGCAGAACGCCATCAGCCAGGCCAAGTACTTCAACCAGAGCGTGGAGCTCACCGGCCTGGCCCTGACCAAGCTGGACGGCACCGCCAAGGGTGGGGTGATCTTCGCCCTGGCCAAGCAGTTCAATATCCCGATCCGCTTCATTGGTGTGGGTGAAGGCATCGACGACCTGCGCACCTTCGAAGCCGAGCCGTTCGTCAAGGCACTGTTCGCCGAGCGAGAGCACCCATGATCCGATTCGAACAGGTTGCCAAGCGCTATCCCAATGGCCATGTCGGCTTGCATGAGCTGAGTTTCCGGGCGCGCCGGGGCGAATTCCTGTTCGTCACCGGCCATTCCGGCGCTGGCAAGAGCACCTTGCTGCGCCTGCTGCTGGCCATGGAACGCCCGACCAGCGGCAAGTTGCTGCTGGCAGGCCAGGACCTGGGGCAGATCAGCAATGCGCAGATCCCGTTCCTGCGCCGGCAGATCGGCGTGGTGTTCCAGAATCACCAGCTGCTGTTCGACCGCACCGTGTTCAACAACATCGCCTTGCCGCTGCAGATTCTCGGCCTGTCCAAGGCCGAGATCGCCAAGCGCGTGGATTCGGCCCTGGAGCGCGTGTCGCTGAGCGACAAGGGCGAGCTGTTCCCGGCTGACCTGTCCACCGGCCAGCAGCAGCGGGTCGGCATCGCCCGCGCCATCGTGCACCAGCCAGCCTTGCTACTGGCCGACGAACCCACCGGTAACCTCGACCCGCGCCTGGCCGCGGAGATCATGGGCGTGTTCGAGGACATCAACCGCCTGGGCACCACGGTACTGATTGCCAGCCACGACCTGGCACTGATCGCGCGCATGCGCCACCGCATGCTGACCTTGCAGCGCGGCCGTCTGATCGGCGATGGGGAGGCCGGGCAATGAGCACTACACGTACACCCAAGGTTTCCGAGCGCGTTGCGCCGAAACCCGCCGACCCGCAGCCGGCGAAGAAAAAGCGCGGCGAGCACGACGACGACGGCCCGGACTTTCGCACCCTGCTGCACGCCTGGCTGGAAAGCCACCGCGCCAGCCTGGCCGACAGCCTGCGCCGCCTGGGCAAGCAGCCGATCGGCAGCTTCTTCACCTGCCTGGTGATGGCCGTGGCCTTGAGCATGCCCATGGGCCTGTCGTTGCTGCTGAAGAACGTCGAGAAGCTCGGCGGCTCCTGGCAGCGTGCGGCGCAGATCTCGCTGTACCTGAAGCTCGATGCGGGCAGCCGGGAAGGCGAAGCCCTGCGCGACGAGATCAAGGGCATGCCGGGCGTGGCAGACGCCCTGTACGTCAGCCGCGAACAGGCGCTCGAAGAGTTTCAGCAGCAATCCGGGCTTGGCGAGGCCCTGCGCGAGCTTCCCGACAACCCGCTGCCGGGCGTGGTGGTGGTGACGCCGACCGAAGTCGACAAGCCGGCGCTGGAGGCCTTGCGCCAACGCCTGGCCGAGCTGCCACGGGTGGAGAACGCCCAGCTGGACCTGGTGTGGGTCGAGCGCCTGGCGGCGATCCTCAAGCTGGGTGACCGCTTCGTGTTCGGCCTGGCAGTCATGCTGATTTCGGCCTTGCTGTTAGTAATTGGTAACACAATTCGTCTACATATCGAGAACCGGCGCATCGAGATCGAAGTGATCAAGCTGGTTGGCGGCACCGACAGCTATGTACGCCGGCCCTTCCTGTACATGGGCGCGTTGTATGGCCTGGGTGCGGGTGTGCTGGCCTGGGGCATCCTGGCGTTTGGCCTGAACTGGCTGAACGAGGCCGTGGTAGGGCTGTCCGGGCTGTACGACAGCGACTTCGCCCTGGGCGGCGTGCCGGCTGCCGACGGTCTGTCGCTCTTGATCGGTGCGGTGCTGTTGGGGTATATCGGTGCATGGATCGCGGTGGCTCGTCACTTGAACGAGTTGGCACCTCGATAGTTTTTCTGTGCCAGCATTGACATTTTTTTCATTTTGGAACTTGTACCGTCGTTCCGGGTCAATGTTGGCAGCGCCCACAAGGCGCGAGTTTTGTAAGTCGGAGGTTCTTGAATGACCACATCGTTGCAACCTGCGTATGCCCTGGTGCCTGGTGCGAACCTGGAAGCCTATGTGCACACGGTCAACAGCATCCCGCTGCTGACGGTCGAGCAGGAGCGTGATCTGGCCGAGCGTCTCTACTACGAGCAGGATCTCGAAGCCGCTCGGCAAATGGTGATGGCTCACCTGCGTTTCGTCGTACATATCGCCCGTAGCTATGCCGGCTACGGCCTGGCCCAGGCTGACCTGATCCAGGAAGGCAACGTTGGCCTGATGAAAGCGGTCAAGCGCTTCAACCCGGAAATGGGCGTGCGCCTGGTGTCCTTCGCGGTGCACTGGATCAAGGCCGAGATTCACGAGTTCATCTTGCGCAACTGGCGCATCGTCAAGGTGGCCACCACCAAGGCCCAGCGCAAGCTGTTCTTCAACCTGCGCAGCCAGAAGAAGCGCCTGGCCTGGTTGAACAATGACGAAGTGCATCGCGTGGCGGAAAGCCTCGGCGTCGAGCCGCGTGAAGTGCGTGAGATGGAAAGCCGCTTGAGTGGCCAGGACATGGCCTTCGACCCGGCCGCCGAAGCCGATGACGACAGTGCCTTCCAGTCGCCTGCGCATTACCTGGAAGACCATCGCTACGACCCTGCCGTGCAGTTGGAAGACGCCGACTGGAGCGACAACTCCAGCAGCAACCTGCACGAAGCACTGCAGGGCCTGGACGAGCGTAGCCGCGACATCCTCTACCAGCGCTGGCTGGCCGAGGAAAAGGCGACATTGCATGAGCTGGCAGACAAGTACAGCGTTTCGGCTGAGCGTATTCGTCAGCTGGAGAAGAATGCGATGAACAAGGTCAAGGCGCTGATCGCAGTCTGATCACGTTCTGGTAGTACAAAAAAGCCGCCGGCCCTCTCGGGTCGGCGGCTTTTTTATTGGAGCAGGCTTTGTGGCGCTCAGGGCCTGCGCGAGGCATCCAGCTGCATCAGGTAGCTCGGCCCGCCCAGCTGGCTCATCTGCCGCCGAATCCAGCCCGCCCGGCTGGCCACATAGGCGCTGGGCCTGCTGGCACTCCACTTGATCGGGCTGGGCAGCACCGCCGCCAGTTGCGCCGCCTGCTGCCGATTGAGCCGGCTGGCATCGATACCGAAGTGATAACGCGCCGCAGCCTGGGCGCCAAACACCCCTTTGCCCCACTCGGCGCTGTTCAGGTAGACCTCGAGGATGCGTTCCTTGGACCACATCAGCTCGATCAGTGCCGTGAACCAGGCCTCCAGGCCCTTGCGCACCCAGCTTCTACCGGACCACAGGAACAGGTTCTTGGCCACCTGCTGGGTCAGTGTGCTGGCGCCGCGAATGCTGCCACCCCGTTCGTTGTAGGCCAGTGCCGCCTGGATGGCTGGGATGTCGAAGCCCCAGTGCGTGGCAAACTTCTGGTCTTCGCCGGCAATCACGGCAACCTTGAGCTCGTCGGAGATGTTCTCCCAAGGCTCCCAGTCGCGCTGCAGGTCGATCGGCTCGCCGCTGAACCACGATTGCACCTTGCGCTCGACCATCAATGCCGAGCCCGGCGGCGGCACCCAGCGAAACACCAGCACCAGCACGATGCTGCCGGCGGCGAACCAGAGCAGGGCACGGGCAAAGCGGCGGAGTAGGGATGAAAGCATGGCGATGGCTTGGCCGGACCGGTGGAACGGGCCATTATACAGACCCGATACGAGGAGTCGTCCCATGCTTCGCAGCTTCCTGATGCTCGCTGCCTTTTTCGGTTTCACCGGTGTCGCCCTGGGCGCGTTTGCCGCGCACGGCCTGAAAAACCGCCTGTCGGCCGACTACCTGGCGATCTTTCATACCGGCGTGACCTACCAGTTGGTGCATACCCTGGCGATCTTCGGCGTGGCGCTGCTGGCGGCGCATCTGCCGGGGCGGCTGGTGGGCTGGGCCGGCGGCCTGTTTGCCGTGGGCATCGTGCTGTTCTCCGGCAGCCTCTACCTGCTGACCCTCAGCGGCCTGGGCAAACTGGGCATCATCACCCCCATCGGCGGCTTGTGCTTCCTGGCCGGCTGGCTGTGCCTGGGGCTGGCAGCCTGGCGCCTGGGCTGACCAAGCGGTCCACAATCGCGACTAATGGCGCCTGCCACCCTTGGGTAAACGCGTGGATCGGCGCTAGAATGCGGGCCCCAAAGAACAATGGTGGCCGTGCGCATGCGCATTCAACTGAACGGTGAACCTTACGAAGTGCCCGCTGGCGAAAGCGTAGCGGCCCTGCTGACACGCCTGGAGCTGACCGGGCGCCGGGTCGCGGTGGAACTCAACCTGGATATCGTGCCGCGTAGCCAGCACGACAGCACGCAGCTGAACGAAGGCGACCAGGTCGAAGTGGTCCACGCCATCGGTGGCGGTTGATCCGCCCCCGGCGATGCACCTGCAAGCCCAGCAACCTTTTCCCGAGGAACAACGATGAGCAACGTTCGTAGCGACAAGCCTTTCACCCTGGCCGGGCGTACTTTCCAGTCGCGCCTGCTGGTCGGCACCGGCAAGTACCGTGACATGGAAGAAACCCGCCTGGCCATCGAGGCCTCGGGTGCCGAAATCGTCACCGTCGCCGTGCGCCGCACCAACCTTGGCCAGAACCCAGGCGAGCCGAACCTGCTCGACGTGTTGCCGCCGGACCGCTACACCATCCTGCCGAACACCGCCGGCTGCTATGACGCGGTCGAGGCCGTGCGCACCTGCCGCCTGGCCCGTGAGCTGCTCGATGGCCACAACCTGGTCAAGCTGGAAGTGCTGGCCGACCAGAAAACCCTGTTCCCCAACGTGATCGAAACCCTCAAGGCTGCCGAAGTGCTGGTCAAGGACGGTTTCGACGTGATGGTCTACACCAGCGATGACCCGATCATTGCCCGCCAGCTGGCCGAAGCCGGCTGCATCGCGGTGATGCCGCTGGCCGGCCTGATCGGCACCGGCCTGGGGATCTGCAACCCGTACAACCTGCAGATCATCCTGGAAGAATCCAAGGTGCCGGTGCTGGTCGACGCAGGTGTGGGCACCGCTTCCGACGCCACCATCGCCATGGAAATGGGCTGCGAAGCGGTGCTGATGAACTCGGCCATCGCCCACGCCCAGCAGCCGGTGCTGATGGCCGAAGCCATGAAGCACGCCATCGTTGCCGGCCGCATGGCCTACCTGGCCGGGCGCATGCCGAAGAAACTCTATGCCAGCGCCTCTTCGCCGCTGGATGGTCTGATCAAGTAAGAGCCCCCGATGACTGAACCGCAAGATACGCCGACCACCCCTGACGGCGAAGCGCGCCCCCACCGCCGCATCAAGAGCTTCGTGATGCGCGCCGGGCGCATGACCGAAGGCCAGCAACGCGGCCTCGACCAGGGCGGCCCGCTGTACATCCTGCCGCTGGCCGACAGCCCGGTGGACTACGACCAGGTGTTTGGCCGTTCGGCGCCGCGCACCCTGGAAATCGGTTTCGGCATGGGCCACTCCCTGCTGGAAATGGCCGCCGCCGCGCCGGAGCTGGACTTCATCGGTGTCGAAGTGCACCGGCCGGGTGTCGGCGCGCTGCTCAACGGTGTGCTGACCCAGGGCCTGAAGAACCTGCGGGTGTACGACTGCGACGCCATCGAAGTGCTCAACCGTTGCGTGGCCGACAACAGCCTCGACCGTTTGATGCTGTTCTTCCCCGACCCCTGGCACAAGGCGCGCCACCACAAGCGCCGTATCGTGCAACTGGAGTTCGCCGAACTGGTGCGCCGCAAGCTCAAGCCGGGCGGCGTGTTCCACATGGCGACCGACTGGGAGCCGTATGCCGAGTACATGCTGGAAGTGATGAGCGCTGCGCCGGGTTATCGCAACCAGGCAGCGGACGGTGCTTATGTGCCGCGCCCGCAAGAGCGTCCGATCACCAAGTTCGAGCGCCGTGGTGAGCGCCTGGGGCATGGGGTTTGGGATTTGAAGTTCGAGAAGGTGGATTGAACGGCTGATTCAGCGTTTCAATGTGCTGATGCCTGCAGAACCGCAGGCGAAAAAAAACCGCCTTGAGAAGGGCGGTTTTTTGTTTGAGCGAGAGGGCTGAGTATCCATCGCTCGGGGTTTCACCGAAACACCCACACAGTTAGTGGACCATAGGGAGGCAGGCAGGGTGCGTCAATGATCAGAAAAATTCTGCATCACGTGTGTCTGAGCAGTTAACAGCATTGACCGTGCTTTTAGCAACCTCACCCCCGCCGATCAGCCACCACCCCAATCAACACCAGCACCACCAGCAGCACCGGTGCCAACGCATAGTTGTTGAACTGGCCCAGCCCCTTCACCACCCAGGGCGTGGCGTAGATCAGCGCCGCACCACTGCCGATCATCACCAGCAGCGCCATGAACGGTATGCGCAGGGCGCCTGCCAGGCCGCCCAGGCGCTGTTCCACCCAGGCCTTGAGGTCGGTGCCGAACAGCACCAGCAAACAGCCTACCAATGCCAGGGAAATCTCCGACAGGTTGCTTCGGCTCCAGCGAGAAACCGTCGCCAGCAGATCGAGTACCAGATCCATGGGTCGTCCTTAGGTCAAGAAATACTGCAGCAGGTCATTGAGGAACAGCTGGCCGCGTGGCGTGGCCACCAACCGATCCGGTTCGACCTGCAAAAGGCCCTTTTGTTCGGCCGCGCGGCGCGCCTCGGCCAGTTGCGCCAGGGGCAGGCCGGTGCGCTGGGTGAACAGCTCGGCTTCCACGCCATCGGTGAGGCGCAGGGCGTTCATCAGGAACTCGAACGGCAGTTCATCCACCGGCAGCAGCTTCTCGCCGGCCTTGAAGGGCTTGGCGAGGTTCAGGTAGTCCTTCGGCAGGCGGGTTTTCCAGGTGCGCAGGATGCGGCCGTCGGCGAAGGTCAGCTTGCCATGGGCGCCGGCGCCGATGCCGATGAAGTCGCCGAAACGCCAGTAGTTCAGGTTGTGTCTGGCCGGGCGATCGGGCTGGGCGTAGGCCGACACTTCGTACTGCCTGAAGCCGTGCTCGGCCATCAGCGCCTGGCCGGCTTCCTGGATGTCCCAGAGGATGTCGTCTTCCGGCAGCTCCGGTGGCTGGTTCCAGAACACCGTGTTCGGTTCCACGGTCAGCTGGTACCACGACAGGTGCGTCGGCCCCAGGTCGATGGCCTGGCGCAGGTCGCCGAGGGCGTCGTCCAGCGACTGGTCGGGCAGGCCGTGCATCAGGTCCATGTTGAAGTTGTCGAAGCCCGCCGCGCGAGCCATTGCCGCGGCACGAATCGCCTCGTCGCCATTGTGGATGCGGCCCAGCGCCTGCAACTTGGCCGGCTGGAAGCTCTGCACGCCGATGGACAGGCGGTTGATGCCCGTCTGCCGGTAGGCCTTGAACTTCTCCTGCTCGAACGTGCCGGGGTTGGCTTCCAGCGTGATCTCGATGTCCGGGGCAAACGGGATACGTTGCTCCACGCCACGCAGCAAGCGCCCGAGGGCGTTGGCGCTGAACAGGCTGGGGGTGCCGCCACCGAAGAAGATCGACGAAATCGGCCGGCCTTGCACGGCGGCCAGTTCCTGGTCGAGGTCGGTCAGCAAGGCATCGACATAGGCCTCTTCCGGCAGCTCAGGGCCGGCGGCATGGGAGTTGAAGTCGCAATAAGGGCATTTGCGCACGCACCACGGGATGTGGATGTACAGCGCCAAAGGCGGCAGCATGGCGAGACCCGCCGCGCCATGGCGCGGCTGGGTGGACAGCGTTGTGATCATGCCAGGCCCAGGCGTTGACGCAGCAGGGCCATGGCGCGGGCGCGGTGGCTGAGCTGGTTCTTGTCGGCAGGGCTGAGGTCGGCGCTCGAGCAGTTGCGCTCTGGCACCCAGAACAGCGGGTCGTAGCCAAAGCCATGCTCGCCACTGGCTTCGAACAGGATGCGCCCTTGCCACAGGCCTTCGCAGAGGATCGGCAGCGGGTCATCGGCATGCCGCACCAGGGCCAGCACGCAGACGAACTGGGCGCCGCGCTGGTCTTGCGGTACATCCTTCAGCGCTTCGAGCAGCTTGGCGTTGTTGGCGGCATCGCCTTTGCCATCGGCGTAGCGCGCCGAATAGATGCCGGGGGCGCCGCCCAGGAAGTCCACCGCCAGGCCCGAGTCGTCGGCCAGCGCCGGCAGGCCGGAGATGCGCGCGGCGTTGCGCGCCTTGAGGATGGCGTTCTCGACGAACGACAAGCCGGTTTCTTCAGGCTCCACCTGGCTGAACTCGCCGATCGAGCGCAGCTGCACCGACTGCCCGAGCATGGCTTGGAGTTCCTTGAGTTTGCCGGCGTTGTGGCTGGCCAATACGAGTTGCTGGAAATTCATCATTCGCCTGGGAACACTTCCTGGTTGAAGCTGAGTTGATGGCTGACCCCGCCGGTTTCGACATTCAGGTCGAAGGTCAGGGTCTCGGCCTGTTCGATCTTGAACTGGGCAATGTAATAAACGGCGCCCTGGTCGGTGATCTGCTTGAACGACAGCGGGTTGCTGCGCCCGGTCAGGTCTTTCACCGTGCCGCTGACCACCCCCATGCTCGGCTTGCCCGCCTTGATCAGAGCAATGTTGAGCACGCCCTGGTTCTTGCTGCGGGTAAGCCCGGTGGCGGCGGCAATGTCCGGTTGCAGCATGCTTGAGGTAAAGGCGCTGTAGTGCACCGTCACGTCGCCGAAATCTTCCTTGCGATCGGGCCTGGCGGCATCGGCAGCCAGTACCGGCAAGGCCAGGCACAGGCTGATCAGGAACAGGGCTAGACGACGCATGGTGCGATTCCTCCGGTAAGCGTCAGACCGCGAGCTGGTGCTCCTGCAGGCCAGGGCTGCTGACGCGATAAATGCCGATTTCACCTAGAAGATTAGGCCAAAGCCGGCCTCCCCACCCGTTGCGGTGCAAGTGGTCGACGGCCAGGCGGTCGAGCACCTTGGCATGGCGCTCGTGGCACAGCTCTTCGAAGTCGGCGAAGGTACAGAAGTGAATGTTCGGCGTGTTGTACCAGGTATACGGCATGAAGTCCGACACCGGCATGCGGCCTTTGGTCGCCAGGTACCAGCGGCAGCGCCAGTGGCCGAAGTTGGGGAAGGTGATGATGCACTGGCGGCCCACCCGCAGCATCTCGTCGAGGATGCGGTCGGGGTACTCCACGGCCTGCAGGGCCTGGGTCATGATCACCACATCGAAACTGTTGCTGGCGAAGTTGCCCAAGCCCTTGTCCAGGTCCTGCTCGATCACGTTGACGCCCTTGGCCACGCAGGCGGCGATGTTGTCGGCGTCGATTTCCAGGCCGTAGCCGGTGACCTGCTTGCGATCGCGCAGCGATGCCAGCAGCTCGCCACTGCCGCAGCCCAGGTCGAGTACCCGGCTACCGGCGGGAATCCACTCGTGGATGATTTCCAGATCGGCTCTCATGCTGTCCTCAGATGGCGATGCGGTTCATGTAGTTCGAGAAACCCTGCATGTAGCGAGGCGTCGGGATCAGGAAGGCATCGTGGCCGTAAGGCGAGTCGATCTCCAGATAACAGACGTTCTTGCGCGCCGCCATCAGGGCGTCGACGATCTCGCGCGAGCGGGCCGGCGAGAAGCGCCAGTCGGTGGTGAACGACATGATGCAGTAGTCTGCCTTGACCTCGGCCAGGGTGGCCGCCAGGTCGCCGCCGTGGGCCGCGGCCGGGTCGAAGTAGTCCAGGGCCTTGGTCATCAGCAGGTAGGTGTTGGCGTCGAAGCGGCCGGAGAATTCTTCGCCTTGATAGCGCAGGTAGCTCTCGACCTGGAATTCGACGCTGTGGAAGTCGTAGTTGAGCTTGTCGCTCTTGAGCTCACGGCCGAATTTCTCGCCCATCGAGTCGTCCGACAGGTAGGTGATGTGGCCGACCATGCGCGCCAGCATCAGCCCGCGCTTGGGGATCACGCCCTGGTCCTGGAACGAGCCGCCGTGGAACTCCGGGTCGGTGAGGATGGCCTGGCGCGCCACTTCGTTGAAGGCGATGTTCTGCGCCGACAGCTTGGGCGCGGAGGCGATGTCCACGCAATGGCGCACGCGCTCGGGGTAGGTGATGGTCCACTGCAGCGCCTGCATGCCGCCCAGGCTGCCGCCGACGATGGCGGCCCATTGCTGGATGCCGAGGCGGTCGGCCAGGCGGGCCTGGCTGTGCACCCAGTCTTCCACGGTCAGCACCGGGAAATCGGCGCCATACGGCTTGCCGGTGGCCGGGTTGACGCTGCTCGGGCCGGTGCTGCCGTTGCAGCCGCCGAGGTTGTTCAGGCTGACCACGAAGAAGCGATTGGTGTCGATCGGTTTGCCTGGGCCGATGCAGCTGTCCCACCAGCCCGGCTTGCGGTCGGTGGCGGCATGGTAGCCGGCGGCATGGTGGTGGCCGGACAGGGCATGGCAGATCAGCACGGCATTGCTCGCGCTGGCGTTCAGGCTGCCATAGGTTTCATAGACCAGCTCGTAGCTGGCCAGGGAGCGGCCACAGGCCAAGGCCAGCGGTTCTTCGAACCGGGCAGTTTGCGGTGTAACCAGACCGACGGAATCTTCGGGAAGGACAGTGGACATCGACCCTGCTCACGCTTGACGGAGGCGTAAGTCTAAAGAGCGCTACCCCCAGCGGCAAGCAAAGGCTTGCCGCCAGGTGCAGGCGGGGTCAGATCATCCGCCACAGTTCCTGTGGCATGCCGGCATAGGCGGCCAGCGGTGGCATGACGAACGACTGGATCACCTGGATCGCCAGGAAGGCGAAGATCGGCGAGATGTCCATGCCGCCCAGGTTGGGGACGATGCGGCGGAACGGTGCCAGCACCGGCTCGCTGATCTGGTAGGCCAGTTCGGCAGCTGGGTTGTGGCTGTTCGGCGCGACCCAGGAGACGATCACCATGACGATCATCGCCACCCAGAAGATCTTCAGGAACAGCGAGGTGATCCCGATGATCGCCCACATCAGCAAGTGCAGGACATCGCCGAAGGTGCCGTAGGTAACCATCAGCACGAAGCCCATCAGCAGGGCCTGGATGACCACGGCCAGCAGCAGCGAGGAGGTGTCCAGGCCACCGATGCTGGGGATCACCCGGCGAATCGGCTTGAGCAGCGGCTGGGTGGCGCGCACGGTGAACTGGCACAGTGGGTTGTAGAAGTTGGCCTTGACCAGCTGCAGCACGAAGCGCAGCAGGACGATCACCAGGTACAGGCTGACCAGGGTTTGCACCACGAAGATCGCGGCGCCTGACAGTGCATTCATCAACAGCTCCTTATTTGCCCAATTGCTCGGCCAGCTCGGCAGAACGCTTGGCCGCAGCCTCCAGCGCTTGCTCGACGATGGCTTCGAACCCGTTGCCCTGGAACGACTTGATTGCCGCCTCGGTGGTACCGGCCGGCGAGGTGACCCGGCGGCGCAGTTCGGCGGCGTCGACGTCGCTGGCCACGGCCATGTGCGCGGCGCCCAAGGCCGTTTGCAGGGTCAGCTGAGAAGCGGTTTCGCGCGGCAGGCCGAGTTTTTCGCCGGCGGCGGTCATGGCTTCGATCAGCAGGAAGAAATACGCCGGGCCGCTGCCCGAGACGGCCGTGACCGCATCGAGCTGCTGTTCCTGCTCCAGCCACAGGGCGGTGCCGACAGCCGACAGCAGCTGTTCGGCCTGCTCGCGCTGTGCGGCGGACACCTCGGCCGTTGCATACAGGCCGCTGACGCCCTGGCGCAGCAGCGCCGGGGTGTTGGGCATGCAGCGCACCACCGGGCGGGCGCCGAGCCAGGCCTGCAGGCTGGCGCAGGTGATGCCGGCGGCGATGGAAACGATCAGCTGGCCATCTTGCAGGCTTGGCTGCAGGGCCTGGCACACGGCCTTCATCACCTGCGGCTTGACCGCCAGGACGATCACGTCGGCATCGGCGATGGCGCTGGCGTTGTCTTCGAACGTTGCAACTCCGTGCTCGGCCTGCACCCGCGCGCGGGTTTCGGCGCCCGGGTCGCTGGCGCGGATCTGCGATGCGTCCAGGCCTTGGGCACGCAGGCCGCCGATCAGGCTGGCGGCCATGTTGCCGGCGCCGATAAAGGCAATACGTGTCTTGCTCATGTCAGGTCCTTGAGGGAAAGAGTGAGTAAAGCATGGAATCAGACGGGGTCGCTGGCCGGGTAGCTGCGCGCGCCGAACAGGGCGGTGCCGATGCGTACCCAGGTCGCACCCTGTGCAATCGCCGCTTCAAGGTCGTGGCTCATGCCCATGGACAAGGTGTCCAGGCCCAGGCCCAACTGCTCCTGCAACTGGCGCAGGCTGGCAAAGGCTGCCTCTTGCTCGGCGCGGTCGTCGGTCGGCTCGGGGATCGCCATCAACCCGCGCAGGCGCAGGTTGGGCAGGGCGGCCACGGCATTGGCCAGCGCTGGCAGGTCCGCCGGGGCGCAGCCCGACTTGCTGGCTTCACCGCTGACATTCACCTGCAGGCAGATGTTCAGCGCGGGCAGGCCAGCGGGGCGCTGCTCGGACAGGCGTTGGGCGATCTTCAGGCGGTCCACGGAATGTACCCAGTCGAAATGTTCGGCAATCGCTTTGGTCTTGTTCGACTGAATGGGGCCGATGAAGTGCCAGATCAAGGGCAGGTCGCGCAGTTCGCCCTGCTTGTTCAGCGCTTCCTGCAGGTAGTTTTCGCCCACGTCGCGCACGCCCGCGGCATGGATTTCGCGGATGGCACTGGCCGGTTTGGTCTTGCTCACCGCCAGCAGCTGGACGCTGGCCGGGTCGCGCCCAACGGCCCGGGCCGCGCTGTCGATGCGCTTGGCGAGGGCGGAAAGGTTGTCTGCTATGGTGGACATGGATCGATGCCGTCGGCTCTGGGGTCTGCGGCATTCTACCTGCTTGATGGCCTTTGGGGAGTCTCATGGACGTGACCGACCTGCTGGCCCGGGCCGTGGAGGCAGGGGCGAGCGACCTGCACCTGGCCGCGGGCGAAATACCCATGCTGCGCCTGGATGGCGAATTGCAGCGCCTGGGTTTGCCTCGTTTGCAGCCTGCTGCCTTGAGCGCTGGCCTGGCGCCTTTGCTCGACGATGGCCAGCGCCAGCGCTGGGAGCAGGGCGACGAACAGGACCTGGCGCTGCAGCTGGCACCGCTTGGGCGTTTTCGTCTGAACCTGTTTCGCCAGTTGAACGGCCCGGCGGCAACCTTTCGCGTGATCCCGGCACGCATCGCGACTCTCGATGAACTGGCCCTCGAAGAAGTGTTTCGAGCTATTGCACAGTACAGCGACGGCCTGGTGCTGATCGGCGGCCCGACCGGCAGCGGCAAGTCCAGCACCCTGGCGGCACTGATCGATCAGCTCAATCGTCAGCGGTGCCTGCACATCATCACCCTCGAAGACCCGATCGAAGTTATCCACAGCGGCCAACGCAGCCTGATCAACCAGCGCGAAATCGGCCGGCATTGTCGTGACTTCAGCCAGGGGCTGCGCAGTGCGCTGCGCCAGGACCCGGATGTGATCATGATCGGCGAGCTGCGCGACCTGGAAACGATCCGCCTGGCGCTGCGCGCGGCGGAAACGGGGCATCTGGTATTGGCGACGGTGCATACGCGCTCGGCAGTGAGCAGTGTCGACCGGCTGGTGGATGTGTTTGCCGCAGAAGAAAAGCCCTTGGTGCGGGCAATGCTGGCGGAGTCGTTGCGCATGGTGGTGGCGCAGGTGCTGGTCAAGCGCGTGGGGGGCGGGCGGGTGGCGGCCAGGGAGGTGCTGGTGGCGACACCGGCGGTGCGTAACCTGATACGCGAAGGGCGGATGGCGCAATTGTGTTCGGTGATGCAGGCGGGGGCGGCGCAGGGGATGCAGACGATGGAAGGGGCGATGAGCCAGCTGAAGCGTCAAGGGCTGGTCGAGTTGGCGTGAAGCCTTCTGGCCCTATCGCCGGCAAGCCGGCTCCCACAGGTGCATTACAGGGTTCGGGACCTGTGGGAGCCGGCTTGCCGGCGATGGGGTCAGCGCGCTCAGCGCTTGGCCAGTGCCAGCTGCTGCTGATCCTTCGGCAACACCCGCTTGGCGACAACGTAATGCTTCTGCCAGTAAGGCTTGCTCAGGTTGTCGATGCTCACCCGCTTGCCGCGACGCGGCGCGTGGATGAAACGGTCGTTGCCCAGGTAGATGGCAACGTGGTTGACCCGGCGGCTCTTGATGTTGAAGAAGATCAGGTCGCCCGGCTTGAGGTCGCCCTGCGCGACCTTCACGCCATGCCCCTCGGCCATGGCATTGGAGGTGCGCGGTAGGTCGACGTCAGCCACGTCGTTGAAGGCGTACTTGACCAGCCCGCTGCAGTCGAAACCCTTTTTCGGGCTGCTGCCACCCCATACATAGGGCGTGCCGAGTACATTGACGGCGCGGCTGAGCACATCGCTGCTCTGCTTGGGCGACATCGAGGCAACGGCGGGCAGGTTATGGCCCTTCGCCGAGGTATTCTGGCGTGCGCGCAGCGCGGTCTGCTTGACCGGCGCGTGTTTCACCGAGGCGTTGCTGGTGTAGCCGGTGAAACCATTGGGAAGACGTTGCTCACGATTGGTGGCGTGGGCGGCCAGGGGCAATAATAGGCAGAGGGTCAGCCATGTCTTGAGTAAAGGCGGCATAGATGAAGCTCTTTATGAATGTTTTATGTGTGTTGGCGGGCAACTTTATAACAGCTTTTTGATCAGTTTCTGATCCGTTGGTCGATTGTCATGCTGCCGTACGTCGGTCAACGCCAGAAAAGTCACATTTTTTTTTAGAAAATTTTCGGATAACCCAGGAGGGCTATGAATGAACAGTTATGAACAAGGGGCGCCGCACCACGACACCCACAGCAAGGTGATCGGCTACCTGCTGTGGATCTTCGGCTTCACCGGCTCGCACCGCTTCTACTACGGCAAGCCCATCACCGGGACGATCTGGTTCTTCACCCTGGGCCTGCTCGGCATCGGCTGGCTGATCGACCTGTTCCTGATTCCGTCGATGGACCGCGAGGCCGACATGCGCTTCCAGTCCGGGCGCATCGACTACAACATCGCCTGGATTCTGCTGACCTTCCTCGGTGTGTTCGGCGTGCACCGGCTGTACCAGGGCAAGTGGATCAGCGCGATCATCTACTTCTTCACCGGCGGCCTGTTCCTGCTGGGCGTGCTGTATGACTTCTGGACGCTGAACGGCCAGATCTCCCAGGCCAACAGCGAGCGCCGCTGAGGCAGAAAAAAGGCCTTGTCGCATCGAGCGGCAAGGCCTTTTTCATTACTGGCGGGTCTGTCGCTGCTGCAGCAGCAGGTTGCTGAACCCTGCCCCTGCCAACTGCTTCTGGGCCCCGGTCAGCTGTTCGCGGTTGCTGAACGGGCCGACCAGCACGCGGTACCAGGTTTCATCCTTGACCGTTCCCGACTCCACCTTCACCGCCTGGCCCAGCAGGATGATCTGCGCGCGCACCTTGTCGGCATCCGCCTGCTTGCGGAACGAGCCCGCCTGCAGGAAGAACTGCGTGGTGGCTGCCGGCTTGATCACCGGCGGCGCTGGCGGCGGCGTTTGCCCCAGCAATGCAGCCTGGGCGCGCGCGGTGTCGATCTTCGCGGCTTCCGCCGGGGTTACCGGGGTCACCGGCTGGGCCGGCACGGGCGGTGTCTTCTCCGGTACCGCCTCAGGCGGCACGATCACCTCGGACTCCGGCAGCAGCGTGTAGAAGTCGTACTTCGGCTTCACCGGCTGCTGCGGCGTGGCAGGCGTGGACTTGCTGGCTTCGGCCGCCTTCTCTGGCTTCTGCTGCTCGGGCTTGGTGCGCTGGATCTCGCCGCCACCGGGTTCGAGCTTCATCAAGAAGACGATGAAGGCGCCGACGGTAAGGCCGACCGCCAACCATACCCAGCCGGGGATCGGCTGTTTGGCCGGTGCCTGGGTGCGGCTGGCGCCGCGCTTGGGTGCTGGTTTTTTCTTGGCAGCCAACTTACATACGCTCCAGGGTTTCCAGGCCGAGCAGTTCCAGACCTTGCTTGAGGGTGCGGCCGGTCAGGGCAGCCAGGCGCAGGCGGCTCTGCTGCTGCTGCGGGGTTTCGGCGGCGAGGATCGGGCAGTTCTCGTAGAAGCTGGAGAACAGCCCGGCGAGGTCGTAGAGGTAGCTGCACAGCACGTGCGGCGTGCCCTTCTCGGCGACGTTGTTGAGGATTTCGCCGAACTGCGCCAGGCGTGCGGCCAGGTCCTGCTCGTGGGGCGCCTGCAGGACGATGCGGCCTTCGACCTCGTCAAAGCCCTTGCCCAGCTTGCGGAATACGCCGGCCACGCGGGTGTAGGCGTACAGCAGGTAAGGCGCGGTATTGCCTTCGAAGTTGAGCATCAGCTCGAAGTTGAAGCTGTAGTCGCTGGTGCGGTGCTTGGACAGGTCGGCGTACTTCACCGCGCCGATACCCACCACTTCACCGATGTGGCGCAGTTCTTCATCGGCCAGGCTCGGGTTCTTTTCCTTGACCAGCGCATAAGCGCGGTCCTTGGCCTCGGTGAGCAGGTCGATCAGCTTCACGGTGCCGCCGTCACGGGTCTTGAACGGGCGGCCGTCGGCGCCGTTCATGGTGCCGAAGCCCATGTGCTCCATCTGCATCGGGTGGCCGACGAAGCCTGCGCGGCGGGCCACTTCGAATACCTGGTTGAAGTGCAGTGCCTGGCGCTGGTCAACGAAGTACAGGGCGCGGTCGGCCTTGAGCACGTTGCTGCGGTAGCGCACGGCCGCAAGGTCGGTGGTGGCGTACAGGTAGCCACCGTCGGCCTTCTGCACGATCACCGGCAGCGGCTCGCCTTCGCTGTTCTTGAACTCGTCGAGGAACACG
This sequence comes from Pseudomonas sp. UBA6315, assembly GCF_002438125.1. NCBI lineage: Bacteria > Pseudomonadati > Pseudomonadota > Gammaproteobacteria > Pseudomonadales > Pseudomonadaceae > Pseudomonas > Pseudomonas sp. UBA6315. Next base: position 3,407 of record NZ_DJTF01000159.1, on the reverse strand, counting down.
CACTGGGCGCCCTGGTCCTCGACCAGCAGGCCCTTGGCCTTGAGGTCGTTGATCACGTTGGCCAGGTCGTCGTTGTAGGCGCTTTCGCCCATCACGTCGGCCATGGTCAGCTTGACGTTGAGCAGCTCGTAGGTCTTCTGGCAGTGCGACAGCGAGATGTCCTTGAAACGCGTCCACAGGGCCAGGCACTCGGGGTCGCCGGCCTGCAGCTTGACCACCAGGCCGCGGGCGCGGGTGGCGAATTCTTCGGATTCGTCGAAGCGTTTTTTGGCCGCGCGGTAGAAGTTCTCCAGGTCCGACAGCTCGTCGCTGGTGATCGGGTTCTCTTCCAGGTAGGCCATCAGCATGCCGAACTGGGTGCCCCAGTCGCCCACGTGGTTCTGGCGGATGACCTGGTCGCCGAGGAACTCCAGCACCCGGGCGACGCTGTCACCGATGATGGTCGAGCGCAGGTGGCCGACGTGCATTTCCTTGGCCAGGTTCGGTGCCGACATGTCGATCACCACCTTCTGCGCAGGGCCGGCCTTGCGCGCGCCCAGGTGGGCGTCGGCCAGGGCCGCGTCCAGGCGGTTGGCCAGGGCTTCGGTGTTCTGGAAGAAGTTCAAGAACCCTGGGCCTGCGATCTCGACCTTGCTGATGTCGGCGCTGGCCGGCAGGGCGTCGATCAGTTTCTCGGCCAGGTCGCGCGGCTTCATGCCGGCCGGCTTGGCCAGCATCATGGCGATGTTGCTGGCGAAATCGCCGTGGGTCTTGTCCCGGGCGTTTTCCACCTGGATCGCCGGCGACAGCCCTTCAGGCAGCACACCGTCGGCGACGAGTTGGGTGAGGGCTTGCTGGATCAGCTGGCGAATGGTGTCTTTCATGGGGATCTCTTTTCGACCGCAAGCGCGGTGGGGCGCCTGGATGCGCAGGTGGAAAAACTGGGCATTATCCGTTGCCGGGGCCGGGTTGCCAACCTTTGGCGGCCAATGGGCTGCATGCTCAATACAGGTCCACGGGGTCCACATCGAGCGACCAACGTACCTGGCGCCCGCTTGGCAGTTGCTCCAACACTAGCAACCAGGCGCTGATCAGTCGATGCAAGGGTGCCCGGGTGTTGGCCTGGATCAACAATTGGGCACGGAAGCGCCCAGCCTTGCGCTCCATCGGAGCGGGCACCGGGCCCAACAGTTCAATGCCCGGCAAGCCTTGCTCGGCCACCAGGCGCTCCGCCGCACTGCAGGCCTCGTCGAGAAAGCCCTCGGCCTGGCCTGGCTTGTGTGCTTCGGCGCGCAGCAGGGCCAGGTGCGAATAGGGCGGCAGGCCGGCTGCGCGGCGTTCGTCCAGGGCCTGTTCGGCGAAGGCGAAGTAGCCTTGCTCGGTCAGCTGCACCAGCAGCGGGTGGTCGGCCAGGTGGGTCTGGATGATCACCTTGCCCGGCTCTTCGGCACGCCCGGCGCGGCCTGCAACCTGGACGATGAGCTGGGCCATGCGCTCGCTGGCGCGAAAATCGCCGGAGAACAGCCCGCCATCGGCATCGAGGATGGCCACCAGGGTAACCCGCGGGAAGTGGTGCCCCTTGGCCAGCATCTGGGTGCCGACCAGGATGCTCGGCTGGCCGCGCTGGATGGTGCTGAACAGGTTGTGCATGGCGTCCTTGCGCGCCGTGCTGTCGCGGTCCACGCGCAGGATCGGGTAGTCCGGGAACAGCACCTTCAGGCGTTCCTCGGCGCGCTCGGTGCCAGCCCCGACCGGGCGCAAGTCCACGTGGTTGCACTTGGGGCACTGGTGCGGCAGCCGCTCGTCATAGCCGCAGTGGTGGCAGCGCAGCACGCCGGAGCGTTGGTGCACGGTCATGCGCGCATCGCAGCGCGGGCATTCGGACAGCCAGCCGCAGTCATGGCACAGCAAGGTGGGGGCGAAGCCGCGGCGGTTGAGGAACACCAGCACCTGCTGGCCGGCTTCCAGGGTCAGGCGGATGGCCTGTTGCAGCGGGCCGCTGATACCGCTGTCCAGCGGCAGGCTCTTCACGTCCAGGCGCAGCATGCGCGGCGGGCGCGCGCCACCGGCGCGCTGGTTCATGCGCAGCAGGCGGTAGCGGCCGGTCAGGGCGTTGTGCAGGGTTTCCAGCGACGGGGTGGCAGAGCCGAGCAGGATCGGGATGTTTTCCTGGTGGGCGCGCACCAGCGCCAGGTCGCGGGCGTGGTAACGCAGGCCTTCCTGCTGTTTATAGGAGCCGTCGTGCTCCTCGTCGATGATGATCAGGCCCGGGTTCTTCATCGGGGTGAACAGCGCCGAGCGGGTACCGATGATGATGTCGGCCTCGCCATCACGCGCCGCCAGCCAGGCATCGAGGCGTTCGCGGTCGTTCACGGCCGAGTGCAGCAGGGCGATGCGCGCATTGAAGCGCTGCTCGAAGCGCGCCAGGGTCTGCGGGCCGAGGTTGATCTCGGGGATCAGCACCAGCGCCTGCTTGCCGGCCTCCAGGGTTTCGCGGATCAGCTGCAGGTAGACCTCGGTCTTGCCGCTGCCGGTGACGCCCGCCAGGAGAAACGCGGCAAACCCGCCAAAACCCTCGCGCACCGCGTCGAAGGCATCGCGCTGTTCTTCGTTGAGCGGCAGCTCCGGCTGGGCCAGCCAGTGTTCGTGGCGTGGCGCCGGGCGCTGGCGGCGCACTTCCACCTGGACCAGGTCCTTGGCCAGCAGCAGGTCGAGGCTGTCCTTGTTCAGGTTGAGCTTGGCCAGCAGGCTGTGGGCCACGCCATGGGGGTGCTGGGCCAGGGTCTTCAAGGCATCGCGCTGGCGGGGCGCCCGGGCGATGCGCGGGTCTTCGGCGCGGGCGCCGGGGGCCACGTGCCAGAAGCGTTCCTGGCGCATTTCGGCCGGCTCGCCCTGGCGCAGCAGCGTGGGCAGGGCCCAGCTGAGGGTGTCACCGAGGCTGTGCTGGTAGTACTGGGCCGTCCACAGGCACAGCTTGAACAGCGCCGCCGGCACCGGGGTCACCGGGTCGAGCAGGGCGATGGCCGGCTTGAGCTTGTCGGCGGGCACTTCGCTCTGATCGCAGACCTCCACCAGCACGCCGATCATCTCGCGGCGGCCGAACGGCACGCGGATGCGCATGCCCGGTGCCAGGGCCTGGCGCGCCATGCTCGCCGGCGCCCGGTAGTCGAACAGGCGACGCAAGGGAGAGGGCAGGGCAAGGCGCAGGATGACGTCGGACACGCGGAAAATCTCGGAGGGCATTTCAATGACTGGCGAGCCTAGCAGACGACGGCCGGTGCAAGCGACAACTTGCGCTGGCGTGACACTCTGGTAATATTCGCCGCCTAATTACGTGCGGTATTCAACAATGGTGTTGGGTGGCGGCACGCAGCTCGAGGAAGTGACCATGAAAGCAGATATTCATCCGAACTACGAAGTAGTTGCAG